>DATHTG010000463.1:0-28593 GCA_035463515.1 Candidatus Limnocylindrales bacterium | reverse complement strand
CGTAGCGGCGGGGGGTCGATGATCGGCGCACTCGTCCCGACGCGGACTTGCACGCTCGGGCGGTCTCGAGGGTTCATACACCGACATGACCGAACCGATCGTCGTCTCGGACGGGGCGCTCGACGAGCTCGAGGCATCCCGCACGTTCGAAGCCTTCTATCAAGCTGAGGCTCGCACCCTGTTCCGGCGGCTCTGGCTCGTGACCGGGAACCGGGCCGAGGCGGAGGAGCTGATGCAAGACGCGTTCCTCAGCGTGTGGGAGCGATGGGACCGAGTCGCTGGGATGGACGATCCAGTCGGGTACCTCTACCGGACCGCGATGAACCTGTTCCGTAAGCGTTATCGGCGGACGATGCTCGCGGTCCGCCGGACCATAGGTCTCGCGCCCTCGAACGACGACTTCTCCGACGCAGACGACCGGCAGGTCATCCGCCACGTCCTGGCCTCGCTCCCGCCGCGGCAACGAGCGGCGCTTGTGCTGACGGAGATGCTTGGGTTCTCGTCCAGGGAGGCGGGAGACGCTTTGGGCGTCACGGACGCGACGATCCGCTCGCTTACGCGCCACGGGCGCGACGCGTTCCGCAAGCTGATGGAGGTCGACAGTGCCTAGGATCGCGGACGTCCTCGAACGCGAGAGCCGGACGGTCGATCTCGAGCCGGGCGACTTCGAGCGGCTGCTCGGTCGACGCGAGCGCAAGGAACGCAACCGACGGTTCCGTGCGGGCGCCGTCGGCGTTGTCGTGGCGCTCGCCGTGGGGGCGTTCCTCACGCGGTCGCTGTCGTGGGATGCGATCCCGGCCGATCCGGCGCCGCAGCCGCCGAGCGGCCAGGTGCTCGAGCTCACGGCGACGATCGGCGGCGCGGTCACCGTGTCGAGCCCTCGTGACTGGTACCTGGTCGATCACTGGCCGGCGACGGACAGCGAGATCCATCCCCCGACGGAGGAACCACTCGTGCTGTTCGAGGTCGCGAACTTCGACCCGGGGCTGTCGAACGCCGTCTGTCCCGCTGAGCCCGGCGGGTCGCGGTCCCTGCCCGCCGACGGCATCGCGATCTCCGTCACCCTCGGGCCGGCGTCGGACGTCGCCGGACGCTGTGCGGGGGCGATCGAGGACGTTCGGACCGGGGACGTTCGGACCGCGCCGGCCTCGGACCTCGAGATCCGGTACACGGCTGTCGTTGCCGCCGGTCCCGACGCGTCCGACCGCGATCGTGCGACCGCCGCCGAGATCCTGGATTCGATCGAGCCGACCGACGCCTTCGCCCTCTACCGGACGGGGCGCGGTCACGCGGCCTACGTCATCGAGGCGTGGTCGGACGGGTCCACCACGTCGACGCTCGAGGCACGACCCTCGAACGGCAGGGTGGAGCTCTCGCTCCGCGAGATCGAGGGCTGGAACATCAGCAGCGGAGACTCCATCGAGGTCTCGGGATCGCAGCCGATCGAAACGCCGGCTGGGTTCGAGACCTTCGGCGCCGTAACGGACGACGTCGCTCGCGTGGAGCTCCATCGCGCTGGCATCGACGAGCCGTTCGTCGCGGAGCGGATCGAGCTCCCGCCGAGCTTGGACGCCGGGTTCGACGCGTTCGTGTTCGAACCGCAGCCGGAGGGGGGGCCCTTCGAGGTGGTCGCGTTCGGCACCGACGGCGAGGTCCTGTTCTCGTCACTTCCGCCTCTCACCGACACGGAGCGGGTCGGGACCGTCCGCGCGTTCGGGGCGACGTGGGCCGTCAAGCTTTCGACGGCGGCGGACGGCTACTGGGGAGCGACGTGCGTCGAGCCCGCGGCGACGAGCACGCTCGAACCGTGCGAACGCGGGTGGGGCGACGGGTCACTCGTCCAGACGTTCGAGACGCCGGTGCCCGCCGTGTTCGTCACGCAGTACCAGGGCGTCGACGCCATCGACGTAGTGACCGACGACGGCCGGCGGTATCCGGCGGTGATGATCCCGACGGGCGAAGGCGCCTCCGTGGCCGTGGTTGCGCTCGAGGGGGCGGGAACGGGCAGGTTCGTATACCAGTACGACGGCAAGATCGACGAAGGCCGTCGGCCCGAAGCGCGCGTCGAGTGGTCCGACGTTGGCCAGGCTACCGGGGACGTCCGCGCAGTCAATCCGCGGTGAGCCTCGGTCAGGGGAGGGACGGCGTGCACGAGAGGTCGAAGCAGCTCAGGACTCGCGGTCAACGTGCGATCGCCGTCGTGATGCTGCTCGCCGTCCTAACGGGCTGCGGGGGTGGTGGTCTGAGTGAGTCACCGACGCCACCGTCATCGGCGCCACCCTCCTCGACGCCGGATGCAACGACAACTCCGTTCCCAGAGAGCGAAGAACCGGTCGCTGTCGAGCCCGGCACCTACCCGGTGCCGAGTTCGGAGTGGTCCGTCGCTGACTTCACCGTCACGTTCCCGGAGGGCTGGACGGTCCAGTACGGTCACGTCTACTCGAAGCATCCCGACACGGATGCGGAATTCGGCTTCTACCCCGTCGTGGTCGACGGGATCTACGCCGATGCTTGTGAGGGCGAAGCAGGCGAGGTGAGGCAATTCGGCGCGAGCGTCGATGACTTGGCGCAGGCGCTGCTCGAGCAGGCGGGCCCGAGCGCGAGCCGTCCTGTCGATGCCACGCTCGGCGGTCATCCGGCGGTCCGGATCGACCTTACCGTGCCGAAAGGCCTCGATCTGAAGGCATGCAGCTTGGGCGATATCGGCCTTCAGATCTGGTACAGCGTGCCTGCCGACAAGTACTTCGTGCTCCTGCCCTATGGCGTGGCGAGCGTGTACATCGTCGACGTAGGCGGTCAGCGACAGGTGTTCCTCACGCAGCACGGGTCGGGGACGTCGAGTGCGGATCTGCGGGAGATGCGGACGATCCTCGACTCGATCGAGATCGAGGCGTGAACCCCTCTCGTTCGCGTTCGCGTCACGCACGTTGAGGCCGTCGCAGCGCTTTCGAACTTGCATGTCGGGCCCAGGAGAGATGACCGACCTGCAGCTAATGATGTGAACATTCGGCGATTCGGGCCCAAGGGAAATGCGAGCGAAACACGGCAGGGGAGCTTCGTGGGTCGCCACGGCCTGCATGAGCGCGTGTTGGGGCGCTTCCAATTGTGGCGGTACCTGACGGCAATTTTCAGTGCGTCGGGTCAGCGCACCCAGAGACGGCTGAGGAGCAAGCTCCACAGCGGGTGCACCTGCGCGTTCCCGACGCGGTCGGAGAGGGGATGGGAGACGACGCCGTTCGTCAGCGGCGCAAGCATCGCCTGCTCGGCGACGAGCCATCGGTCCACGGCCGCCCACGCGCGGTTCGCCGCACCGAGGTCGATCGCCTGCAGAGCCGCTGCCTCGTCCATCATCCGCTCGAGCCTCTCGTCGCAGACCCCGAAGGCGTTCGCCGAACCGTCACAGCCGAACTGCGGCTCGATGAAGTTGCTCGCGGTCGGGAAGTCGGGCAACCATCCGCTGAAGAAGATCGCCGGGTGTTGAGCCGTCCCAGCACGGGTGCCGTACACGTACGTTTCGAAGTATGCCTCGGGGCGGACAGCCCGCACTTCGGCCCGCATCCCGAGCTCGTTGAGCACGTCAGCGACGTGCGTCATCGCCTCGAAGGTTCCGTCGGGTGCTCCGCTGCCTCGCGGAGTCCATACCGTGACCCGCTCACCGACGCTGCCAGCTGCTCGGATCAGCTCCCGCCCGCGGTCGAGATCCGGCGCTGACCACCGTCCGCCTTCAGGAGCGAGCGTGTAGGGGCACGTTGGCTGGAACCCCGGTATGGTCGGCGGCACGAGCTGGCACGTCGCGCGTTGACGTGTCACACCGCCGAGCAGTTCCACAACCCGCGCGCGATCGATGGCGTAGTTGATGGCGCGTCTGACCCGAACATCGTCGAACGGCGCTTGCAGCACGTCGAACGCGACGAACAAGATGGATGAATCCGGGGCCGAAACGACCTGACTCGGACTCGATGCCCGAAGCGACTCGATAGCTTCGATCTGAGCGTCTGGCGTCCAGTCGATGGTCCCCGTGGTGAGCTCCTCGAACGCCACATCCGCTCCAACGTTGAACCTCCACGAGATCGCGTCGACGAAGCCGTCCGGCTGTGCAGCACCGGACCATTGCTCGAACTCGGGGTTGCGAACGACCTCGAGGCCCTCCCTCCCCGCCTCGAGAACCATGTACGGCCCGGTGGCAGGAAGCGGCTCGAGCTTCTGGTCTTCCCTTGGCACCGTCGACGGTGCCGGGTAGGCGAACGGCATCGCGAGCTTGAACGGGAAGTCGGGGTCCGGGCGTTCGAGGCGGATCGTGATCGCGGAGTCCTCGAGGATGATGCTTTCGGACAGGTCGCACTCCGATGCGGCCTCATGACAGGCGTCGGCCCCGTCGATAGCCCCCAGGATGCCTGCGGCGTCGGCGCTGATGCCGATCGAGCGCTCGAGCCCGTACCGGAAGTCCTCCGGAACGACCGGCTCGCCGCTGGACCAGCGGATGCCGTCGCGGAGCGGGAACCGATAGATCAATCCGTCGGGGGAGACGTCGGGAAGCGCCGACGCGAGGTCGGGGACGAGGGTCGTGCCCTCGGCACCTCCGACGCGCTTGTACGCGAGGAGGCCGTCGTTCGTGATCGTCAGGAGTTGCCAGGCGAGCACGTCGTACGCGACCGCAGGGTCGAGGCTATCGGGCTTGCCCGCTGCGATCCGGAGGATACCGCCTCGATGCTCTCTGCTCGAGGCGCCGACCGCGACCCATACGCTTTCGTCGATGGTCGCCAGCGATGCGGCGGACGCGTCAAGGGCGACGGTGCGAGCGACATCGTTCGTCTCAGCGTCGATCTCGACGACCGTGCCCTCGTACTCGTTCGCCACCCAGACCGAGCCGCCGGCCGACGCGAGGGCGCTCGGACCGTCGCCGACCGGGATCACGTCCACGACCTCCGCGCTCGAGGGATCGATGCGCGAGACGGTACCGTCCAGGTGGTTCGCCACCCAGATCGAGCCGTGCGCTGAGAGGATCGCCGTCGGCTCTGTCCCCACATTCTGTCGATCGGTGATCGTGCCCGTCGCGGGGTCGATGCGCGCGATGCCGTCGGGTGCGTACGAGACCCACAAGCCGCCCTCCGTCCACACCACGCCGGAAGGTTCGCCGGGTACCGGGATCGATTCGGGGTTCTCCGTGCCGGACGGGTCGACGCGCAGGACCGCGGCACCGGTCGTGTCGGCCACCCACAGCGCGCCGCCGCCGCTCGCTATGCCCGTTGGGCGCGAGCCGGCGGCGAGGGTCTGGCTCACCTCGTTCGTCTCGACGTCAACGCGGCTGATCGTTCCATCCGCGGCGTCCGTCACCCAGATCTCGTCATCGCCGGCGGCGATGCCGGCCGGGGATGTTCCGACGGAGGTCGTGTCTCGGACCGACCCGTCCAGGCCGTGGCGGACGACGCGGCCGCGGTCCGGCTGGGTCACCCAGACGCTTTCGAAGGCGACCGTCATCGCGCCGGGTCTATCGCCGATCGCGGCCGAGAGGTCGAGGGATGCATCACCGACATCGAGCATCGCGACGGAGTTCGAACCCACGTCGACGGCCGCCGCACGCTCATCGTCGTCGAGCAGGGGGATGGCAACGGCGACGAGCGCGAGGATGACCGCTCCCGCGGCCGGCACGGCCCATCGTCTCCGCGGGCGCGCCGCTACCGGCGGGCGCCGCACGTGCGGGCGCAGGACCTCGGCCGGGTCGCCGTCTTCGGGCAGGACGCGGACGACCGTCACCGGGTCGCTGATGCCCTTGAACGTCAGCGCGCCACGCTCCTGGTAACGGACGCCGTCGAGACGACGGGCAAGATGCGTGACCTCGCGCGTCGCGAGTACCTCACCCGCCGCAGCGTGCCCGCACAGGCGCGCCGCGAGATTCAGCGCACCGCCCCGGTATCCGCCCTGCACCGGGACGGCCTCGCCCGCGTCGAGCCCGATGCCGACGGTGAGCGGAAGCTCGGGCCGGTCGACGGTCTCCTGAACGAACCGCTCCTGAAGGTCGATCGACGCGCGGATCGCATCGCGCGAGCTCGCGAAGACGCACAGCGCCTCATCTCCGCGGAGCTCGAGGAGCGTGCCGCGCCGCGCCTCGACCGTCTCCCGCGCGATGTCGGCGAACTTCGAAGCGAGCTTGGCGGCCGCCTCGTCGCCCCGCTCTTGGGTGAAGAGGGTGTAGCCGCGAACGTCCGCGATCAGAAACGTCCGGACCTGCGTATCCGCGTCCACGGGATCGCCCGGCTCACCCATATCGGTGTGCGCCAATCGTTGGCATGCGGTCTCGGACCATAGCCGTGCCGCGCCGATTGGAAAAGAGCGCCAAGCCGTCGTCGGTGCTGGCAGGGTGGTCGGTTCAGCAGCCGGAGTCGGCCATGCCGTTGTCCGTGACCGCCTCGGCGAGCAGACGCGTGACCGTGTCACGCGTGACCCGCATCCAGGGCAACCGTGTGCGTGTACGCACTAAGGGTCGATATACCGACGAGCGAGGATGCCGTTCATGCCGACGACGTCACGATCGGCGCGAGCATCGGAATCGTGGTCGAGCCTCCACCGGGTTCGCGGAGCGGCGACGACCTCCTGCGCGACGCCGATACGCCGATGTACCGGTAAAGCGACAAGGCAAGGGTCGCTGGCGGATCCAGGAGATGGTCTCTCCGTCGGTGCCCCGTCGGGTGGTTCCTTCCGAGGCGCACGCCGGTTAGGTCCTTTCCTTCCCGACCGTCGGCAGCGATGAAGTTGTGCACGGACACGTCCTTCGTTCGAGCGATCGATCATGTCGAAGGGCTCGGCGATCGGGTGCGCGTCTATATGTGGAGTGGCGCCCTCCTCATGGGCGCCAGTTGCTTCGTCCGAGCGTGACCGTCGCGAACCAGCCCAGCCGCGCACAGCCGATCGTCAGCGTGGAGGGACGCGTACGACTACCACGGCGATGTCGTCACGCGGCCAGCCGTCTTGGAACTCGACGACCCGGCGCACGAGTTCGTTCGCGACGACTGCCGCGGGAGCGCCCTTCAGCTCCTCGCTGGCCCGGATCAGCCGCTCCTCACCGAAAAACTCATCGCCCCGGCGGCCGTCCGTGATCCCGTCGGTGCGCGCGATGAGCATGTCACCGGGCCGGAGGACCACCTGGATCTCGTGCAGGTCGACGTCTTCGAACGTGCCGAGGATCGTACCGCCAAGGCCGACCGCGTCGATCGAGCCGTCCGAGCTTACGAGGAGGGGCAATGGATGCCCCCCCGCGCTCACCGTGACGTCGAGGTCCTCGCCGGTTCGTTGGCGGAGCATCAAGCAGCACATCGTGCAATAGCGGTCGGACCTGTCGCGGAGGACGGCTTCATTGACCGCCCGGAGCACATGGTTCGGACGCGCACGCCTGACGGCGGCTCCCCGCGCGGTGTACCGCGCGATCGCCGTCACGCCGGCCGCTTCGGCACCCTTGCCGGCGACGTCGCCGATGATGATCGTCCAGTCGCCATTCCGGTTCTCGAAGATGTCGTAGAAGTCGCCGCCGACGTCGAGGCCCTGGCCGACGGGGTGGTACGCGGCCCCGACGTCGAGGCCCGGGATCCGTGGCGGCTCGGGTGGGAGGAGGCTCTGCTGCAACGCGCGGGCGAGCGCACGTTCACGCTCGCCTGCAGCGCGGGCTTCCTCCCGTGCCCGAAGAAGCTCCTGTTCGTACTTCCGACGATCGGTGGCGTCGAACACCGTCGTCCAGACCACCGCCGGCCGATCGCCGGCAGGCGGCCGCAGAACGGAACTGATCATGCAGGGAAGACGTACGCCGTCGGCGCGGAGCAACGA
The DNA here is from genome assembly GCA_035463515.1 of Candidatus Limnocylindrales bacterium. Classification (GTDB taxonomy): domain Bacteria; phylum Chloroflexota; class Limnocylindria; order Limnocylindrales; family CSP1-4; genus SPCO01. The sequence goes on along the minus strand of DATHTG010000463.1, from coordinate 20,778 downwards.
GACCGCAACGCCGCGCACCTCGCCCTGCATCTGCAGGAGCGGTGCGTAGTGCGTCTCGTAGTAGATACGGTCGCCCGGGGCGAGCACCTCGGCGAGAGAACGGCCGAGGAACTCGTGCCGCGCGTACCCGAGCCACCGCAGTATCGTCCGGTTCACGCGGACGATCGTTCCGTCCACGAGCGACGAGATGGCGCCCGTCGGAGAATCCTCGTAGAGCTCCGTGAGCTCGTCGAACGCCTCCGTCATCGCCCCATGGCGACCTTTGGCCGTCGTGCCGTGCACGAGGCCGGTCTAGAGGAAGGAACGGATCGCCTCGACGGTCTCATCAGGTGCGCTCAGGTTCGGGCAGTGCCCGGTAGCTCGGAGCTGCACGAACGTGCTTCGGGGGATCTCTCGATGGACGAAGCGACCCACGGCCGTCGGAGCGATCACGTCGTTCGAGCATTGCAGGATGAGCGTCGGCACGGACACGTTCGCGAGGTCGCCTCGATTGTCCGACAGGAACGTCACGTGCGCGAAGTGCCGTGCGATGTCGGGATCGGTGCGACAGAAGCTGTTCGTGAGCTCTTGTTCCAACTCCGGGCGGTCGGGTGTTCCCATGATCGCTGGCGCGGTTGCGGCGGACCATCCGAGGTAGTTGCTGTCGAGCGACGCCAGGAGGCCGTCGATGTCATCGCGGGTGAAACCGCCGACGTAGCCATCATCATCGACGTAGCGAGGCGAGGGCCCGACCAGGACGAGCTTCGCGAAACGGGATGGCTCGCGCGCAGCGGCGAGGACACCCATCATGGCCGCGACCGAGTGACCGACGAAGACGCCGTCGGTCACGTTGAGCTCTCGGCAGATCTCGAGGATGTCGGTCGCGTAGCCTTCGAGTGACCCGTACTTCTCGCGCTCGTACGCGGTGAGATCTGACTCGCCAGCGCCGACGTGGTCGAACAGCACGATCCGGTGATCCGCGGCGAACGCGGGCCACACGTGGCGCCACATGTTCTGGTCGCAACCGAAGCCGTGCGCGAAAAGCATCGGCTGACCATCCACAAGTCCGCTGACCCGGACGTTGTTGCGCTGCAGCGTTATGGAAACGGCGCAACACCCCCCTTTGCGGCCGCTGCTAGGGCAGGACCCGCAGTCTCGCAGAGGTTGACGTCAGCGGTCCACTCAGGCGCGAGGCCTGGGAGCTCTGGACTTCGCAACCTATGGAAGTACGTGTGCCAGCGCGACGTGACGGGTGCACGATCGCGTGACGCGTCACGCGTCGTCAAACGGAGTCAGATCAATGAGGCATCGAGGAGGTTCCCACGGGTGTAGGTCCGCAGCCTCCGACTCCTGTCGATGTCGGCTCGGCCTCGTCCCGCTGCTTGAACGGAAGAGCCCGGAGGCGGCCGGGTTACGTAGAGCTGGCCGTCCTCAGGGCTCCTAGGGCGGAGTTCGGCGTGACCGCCTAACGGGAGGTCAGACTTGTCCCCGCCAAGCCCCGGACTCCCGGCCGCGGTCCTCGATCAGCTCCTTGAAGCGTTCGAGATCCTTCGCGACTTGGCGGTCGTCGAAGCCGAGCGCCGTTCCGACGTTCTCGACCACGCCTTCGGGCTGCCAGTCCATCTGCACCGTGACGCGCGTCGTGTCGTCGCTGACAGGATCGAAGGTGACGATCCCGGCGTTGCCCTTTCCACTCGTCGCCTTCCAGGCAACGCGCTGATCCGGCGTCTGCTCGGTGATCTCGGCGTCCCACTCGTCGCGCTTGCCACCGATCTCAGCTACCCAGTGCAGGTGCGTGTCGTCGAGTTGCTGCACTTGCTCGACGCCCCCCATGAAGTGGGGAAACTCTTCGAACTGCGTCCACTGGTTGTAGGCGGTGCTTACCGGCACCTTGACCTCAACCGACTCCTTCACTTGCGCCATGCAGAACCTCCTCCGGTTGTTTTCGTTCTTCCCATGCGAAGACGCGGCAAACTCAGGCACTGGATGCGGGCACCTTGAGCGAGGAGGGACCCCCTGCCTGGTCCCGGGGGCTGTCAGCATGGACCGTCTGCCTGGCCGTGATGGCCTCCGCCGCCCAGGCAGGAATGACGGCTGGCATGACCGTGTGTCGACGGCCCACTGGCGACGCTGCGATCAGTGAACACCGTGCTGAACGAACGCGCCGACTATCGCGCCGTACGCGACGTGCGCCACGAGCGACACCAGGGGCGTCGTGCGCCCGTAGTTCAGCATCATGAAGCCCGGCTCTTCGAGGAGCGGCGCTGATCTCGCCGAGTCGAGCGTTGATCCCATCCGCGGATGGATCACCGGCAAGAGCACGTTCACCAGCGCGGTTCCTGCAAATAGACCATGGGCGACTCCGAACGCTGCGCCGAGGAGCGCTCCACTCGTGTCAAGAGATACGAACAAGGCGAAGTACCCGAGCGCGAACATGAGACCGAACGCAAAGTGCGCCATGTAACCGACGGCCTTGGCAAGCGGCCGAGACGACGTGAACATGGTGCCCAAGAGGAACGGCAGATCGATTCGCGTGAGCCGGAGCTCCGTCGCGGCGCGGAGGATCGTGGTGAGCGCGACGGTGCCGGCTAGACCCCCTGCGACCGCGGCCCAAGGGTCCATCATGCTGCCTCCTCGTCGAGCGCGACGGCCGCGCCGATCAGGGCGAGGTGCGTCAAGGCCTGCGGGAAGTTGCCCAGGAACGCGCCCGTATCCGGATCGATCTCTTCGGCGTACAGGCCTACGTCGTTCGCGAGGGACGAGAGCTCAAACATCAAGGCGGATGCACGGTTCACCTGTCCGGACCGCGCGAGCGCTTCGACGAGCCAGAACGAGCATGCGAGGAACGCGCCCTCGCCGCCGCTGAGTCCGTCCTCGCCGGTGTACCGATGCATGCTTGAGCCGTCGCGGAGCTCTCGCGCGACCGTGTCGATGGTCTGCCGCATGCGCCGATCCGTCGCAGGTCGGTAGCCCATCAGCCCTCCGAGGAGGACCGCAGCGTCGAGGTCCTCACCGTCGGCCGCGCGCATGTACGTTCCTCGCGCGTCGGACCAACAGCGCGACTCCACGAACGAGGCGATCGCGTCCCGCTCCGCGGTCCATCGCTCGACGTTCCCGCTGATGTGGCCGTCGCTCGCCATCTGGATCGCTCGGTCGAGTCCGATCCAGCACATCATCTTGGAGTGAGTAAAGTGCCGTTCGGTGCTGCGGACCTCCCAGATGCCGGCGTCCGGACGCCCCCACCGATCGCAGACGAGATCGGCGATCCCCGCGAGACGCCGCGCGATGTCGGCGTCGAGACGGTGCCTCGCGGACACGTAGGTCGATGCTGCGTGGAGCAGCTCGCCGTAGACGTCCAGCTGCATCTGCTCCGCGGCAGCGTTCCCGATCCGCACCGGACGTGATCCCGCGTACCCCTCGAGCGACAGCGTGCGCTCGCGGCTCCCCAAGCCGCCGTCCAGCGCGTAGAGGACGTCGAGCGAAGGATGCGATCGCTGCGACGCGTGCATCAGCCACCAGAAGAACGACTCCGCTTCGCGTACGTCGCCGAGACGGAACAACGCCGAGAGCGTGAAGGCGGCGTCGCGGACCCAGCAGAAGCGATAGTCCCAGTTCCGTTCGCCGCCGAGCGACTCCGGCAGCGACGTCGTCGCCGCAGCGGCGAGGGCACCCGACGGCGCGAAGACGAGCAGCTTGAGGGTGAGCGCGCTTCGCTCGACGGCGTCGCGCCAAGCCATCGGGAAGGAGCTCCCGCGGACGAACGCGCGCCAGTACGCGATCGTGCCATCGAGGCGTCGCTCAACGTCGTCACGCGTCGGGAAGACGAGCGGTTCCTGCGCCGCCACCGACATCGCGATCGTCGCGGGCGCTTCCGTGGTCGCGGTGAATGTCGCACCGATCGTCCCGCCGGTGATCGCGGGCGTCCCCGCGTCCCACGCGTGCACCGCGATCGCGAGGTTCCCTGAGGTCGCCACCGGGATGCCGCTCCGCTCGCCGATCGTCGAACGTGCGGCGCCGTAGCCGAACCTCGGCTCGACCCGCCACCGCATCGGAACGCGCCCCGAGATCGCTTCCACGCGACGGCACAGCTCACGCGTCGGTGCGAGGCCATCGTCGTCAGGCAACGTCATCGCATCGAGCACGCGCACCGAGCCTGTTGCCGTCTCGAACGTCGTCTCGAGCACGTTCGTCGACGGCGCGTACCGACGGCGTACCTCGAACGGGACGTTGGGTGCGAGGACGAAGCTTCCGCCGGTGCGCGCGTCCAACAGCGAGCCGAAGACGCTCGGAGAGTCGAGGTCAGGCAGACACAGCCAGTCGATCGTGCCGTCGCGTGTGATCAGGGCGACGGTCCGGCCGTCCCCGATCGCTGCATGATCCCGGATCGGCGCGTACACCTGGTGTCCATCCCGTCGGCGGGTCGCTGCCATCGCGGGCTTGACCGGCGATCGCTCGCTCCGTTCAGCGCTCGGCGCGCTCGTCCTCATCTTCCGGCGCTTTCCGGTTCGGTGGGCGGAGTTGCACGCAGCATCCGTCGGGGAGCGGGGCGAGCGCGACGTCGAGCGTGTCGTTGCCTAGACCCGACACGACACCCTGGACGAGCTCCCGGTTGAGCCCGCACACCAGGTCGCGGCTCTGTTGCGCGAGCGCGTGGAAGGGGCAGTTGCGGAGGCGCACCGTTCCATCGTCCCGGTAGGCCTCGTACCCGCACGACGACAGCACCTCGGACGCGACCGACATCGCGCGCTCGGCCCCCGGCCGCGGCAGGCGACGACGTTCCCGCTCGCGCCGGCCCATGTCTTCGCCGATCGCGCGAGCGACGCGCTTCGCCGTGGCGGCCGTCGCCTCGCCCGGCTGCTGGTCGTCGATCGCTCGCACCAGGATCGTGCCCATGAGGTCGTAGTGCCGTTCGGGGATCGTGACGTCGACCTCGCGGCTCGACGGCGCGTAGTACTTCGCGCTCCGACCGGCGCCCCGGCCCCCACGGCCCGGCGGCCGCGCGTAGGTCGCGGAGAGGAGCCCGCGCTCGACGAGCTTGTCGAGATGGAACGCAGCGAGCTTCCGAGAGATACCGAGCGCGTCGGCGATCTCTTCGCGCGAGACCGGCGTCCGGGCTCGCCGGACATGCAGGTACATCTCCCGGCGAAGGTCGTCCTCGAGCGCGCCGACGGCACCGGCGGCGTCCTTCAGGTTTTCCATGGCGAAACGATATCACCAACGTCCATTAGTGAAAGCCGCGGTGACCTGGGCGTTGCTTCCTAACGGCTATCGCAATGGGCGAAATCACGCTTGACAGATGGCGCCAGCGATGTGTAGACCATCTTCTAACACCCATCAGGATGGGCGTTAGGAGGAGGGAGCGGTATGGCACGGACGCTGGAGGCGGCAGGACCCGTGGCGGTTCGGGGAGCGACGGACGCGACGGCGAAGCAGGCGTTCCGCATCCTCCGGTTGGGATTCACGATCGCACCGATCCTGTTCGGCCTCGACAAGTTCTTCGACGTGATGGTCGAGTGGCCGACGTACCTCGCCCCGTGGCTCGACGGGCTCGTCCCTGGCACAGCGCAGGAGTTCATGTACGCCGTCGGCGTCGTCGAGATCGTCGCCGGCGTCGTGGTCGCGATCGCACCGAGGTTCGGCGGCTGGCTCGTCGCGGCGTGGCTCGGCGGGATCGTCGTGAACCTGCTGTCGATCGACCCGCCGCGCTACTACGACATCGCGCTGCGTGACTTCGGACTACTGCTCGCTGCCGTCGCCCTCGCGCGGCTGGCGGCATCCGCGCACGCACGGCGCACGACCCGCCGCTGACGCCACGCGCCGAACCCCTCAGAGGAGCTGAACGATGATTGAGACGGAACCTCACCCGGACGTCGGAGCGAGAACCGCTTTCGAGGACATCATCAGCGGCGTCCGCGGAGCCCCTCGCGCGATCGGCGACGACGACCGCCGCCGGTTCGAGGAGAACCTCACCGAGATCTTCCGCGCGCTCGGCATGCCGTTGGACACGCCGGGGACCGTCGACACACCGAAGCGCTTCCTGCAGGCGATGTTCGACGTGACCGGCGGCTACGACGGCGATCCGAAGGCGGTCACGGCGTTCCCCACGGAATGCCACGGCGGGAGCGACTGCCGGATCAGCCAGGTGATCGAGGGACCGATCTCGTTCTGGGCGCTGTGCGAGCACCACGCGTTGCCGTTCACCGGCACGGCGCACGTCGGCTACGTGGCGCACGAGCACATCATCGGCATCTCGAAGCTGACGCGGCTCGTCCGCGTGTATACCCGACGCTTCACCGTGCAGGAGCGCATCGGTCAGGAGATCGCCGACGCGCTGGTGCGGATCTTGGCACCGCACGGCGTCGCGGTGCACGTGGAGGCGGTGCACCTGTGCACCCAGATGCGCGGCGTTCGTGAGGAGGGCTCGAGGACGTGGACGACCTTCTGGCGCGGAACGTACGAGAGCGATCCGGAGATGCGCCGGGAGTTCCTGCAGGCTGCGACGCGGGAGCGCAGCCTGTGAGTCCTTCCACGCCGGCCGACCTGCCGCGTCTCGACGTGATGTATGACGACGTGGCGGATGACGTGGCGGCCGCCGCGCTCCCTCCTGCGCTCGCGGCGGCGTACGGCGGTGGTCTCGGGCTCGGCCGATCCGTCGTCTACGCCAACATGGTGTCGACGCTCGACGGTGTCGCGGCCGACCGCAGCCGCGAGCGGTCGTCCCGCGACATCAGCGCCGGAGACCCGGGTGATCGGTTCGTGATGGGTCTTCTTCGGTCGCACGCCGACGCGATCGTGATCGGCGCCGGGACGCTTCGGGCGCATCCAGGCACGTCGTGGACCGCCGAAGCGGCGTTCGCCGGCGCGGCCGATTACGCGGAGGTGGCCGTGAACCGCGGTTCGCCGAGCCGACCGCAGCTCGTCGTCCTGACGACGACCGGCGATCTGCCGCCGCATCCGGCGTTGCCGGGATCGATCGTGGTCACCTCAGAACGCGGCGCCGATCGCCTCCGAGACGACGTTTCCGCGGATGCCGACGTCCGCGTCGTGGGCACGGACGGCCACCGGCTCGACGTGACGAGCGCGCTCGCATCCGTTCGATCGGACGGCCATCGGAGCATCCTCACGGAAGGCGGTCCGAGGCTGCTCGGCGGTCTCGTCGGCACGGGTTCGGTCGATGAGCTATTCGTGACCGTGTCACCGCTCATCGCCGGGCGTTCATCGGCCGACCGCCGTCCAGGCCTCGTCGACGGTGTCGCGTTCCGACCCGGGGCGTTCCCCTCGGTGACGTTGCGCTCGATCCGCCGACACGGATCCGCGCTGTTCCTCCGGTACCGAACGGCGTCGGGTTTCGACGCCTCGACACGATCAAGGAAGAAGGGATCGATGTGACGAGCACACGCGAGAGGGTCGTGATCGTCGGTGCGAGCCTCGCCGGGGCGACCGTGGCGGGCACGCTTCGCGATGAAAGCTTCGAGGGCCGCATCACGTTGGTCGGGGAAGAACCGCACCCTCCGTACGAACGCCCAACGCTGTCCAAGGGGTTCCTCCGGGGCGAGGAACCGATCGAGGCGGCGCACGTCCATGAGGAGCGGTTCTACGCGGACGCCGACATCGATCGACGGTTCGGTGTCCGGGCCGAGCGCGTCGACGCGTCGGTCCGCCGGATCGACCTCGCGACCGGTGAACGGCTGCCGTTCGACACGCTCGTCGTCGCGACGGGCGGAACGCCCCGACGACCGCCGATCCCCGGCATCGATCTGCGGGGTGTCCACACGCTCCGCACGGTCGACGACGCGACGCAGATCCGGAACGACGTCTTCTCGGCGCGTCGCGTCGTCGTCGTAGGCATGGGGTTCATCGGTTCCGAGGTCACGGCGAGCCTGCGGCAGATAGGCGTCGAGGTAACAGCGATCGACGGGGCGTCGACGCCGCTCGCCGGAGCGGTCGGCCCGCAGATCGGCCGAGTCGTGGAACGGATGCACCGTGATCACGGCGTACGACTCGTGCTCGGTGACACCGTTGCCCGGTTCGACGGCGCAGACCGAGTCGAGCGGGTCGTGACGTCACGCGGTCGAACCCTCGAAGCAGACGTCGTGATCGTCGGCCTCGGGATGCAGCCGAACGTCTCTCTGGTGCTCGACACGCCGATCCGCGTCGACGACGGCATCGTCGTGGACGCGTTCGGCCGCACGTCGGTCGCCGGGATATTCGCCGCAGGTGACGTCGCGCGACACTGGCATCCCACGGCGCGCCGCCATCTCCGCGTCGAGCACTGGAACAACGCGGTCAAGCAGGGGGCCGCGGTCGCACGAGCGATCGTCGGGGCCGGGGACGCCTACGACCCGGTCCACTTCTTCTGGTCCGAGCAGTACGGGCGGGAGCTCCAGTACTACGGGCTCCACGAACCGTGGGACGACGTCGCGATCCGCGGCGATGTCGAGGGGAGCGACTTCGTGGCGATCTACACCCAGGAGGAGCGGGTGGTCGCCGCGGCTGCGATCGGGCGATCGGGCGACCTGAAACAAGCCAAGCGGCTGATCGCGGCGCGAGCGCTCGTTCCACGCACCTTGCTCCGCGACGAGGACGTCCGGATCGATGCTCTCGCGCCGCCGCGGACCGGCATCGCAGCCTAAGCATGGCCGCCTTCCACCGTGTGTCGGCTCATCACGGAGCGCTGTCCGCATCATGCAGCGGACATCGCATAGGCACTCGATGAAGCGCCGGACCCCGATCGACGGACCGCGTCGGATGGCAACGACGAACATCTCGAGCGCGAGGCTGAAGCTGGTCCTGTTCGACGTCGATGGAACGCTCATCTCGAGCGGTGGAGCGGGCGCCCGCAGCTGGCGATTCGCCTTCGACCGGCTCCACGGCATCCCGGCTGACATCGGCTCGCACTCGGACGCCGGCGAGACCGACACCGTAGTTGCGCGCAAGACGTTCGAAGGGACGCTCGGTCGAGAGCCAACGCATGAGGAGCTCGACGCGATCTTGGCGCTCTACCTCCGGCGGCTGTCCGACGAGGTGGCCACGTCCGCCGACTACCGCATCCTCGACGGGGCGACGGACCTGCTAGTTCGTCTCTCGGACGCGGGCGCGACGCTCGGCATCGTGTCCGGCGCGATGGAGGGAGCGGCTCGCGTCAAGCTCGGTCGCGCCGATCTCAATCGATTCTTCTTGTTCGGGGGATACGGGAGCGATTCGCCGGATCGTTTCCGGCTTACGAAGATGGCGATCGATCGGGCCTCCGCGCTTCACGGCAGCCCCTTCGATCTGACGTCCGTTCTCGTCGTCGGCGACACGCCGCTCGACGTAAATGCGGCGAGGTCGGCGGGAGCCGTAGCTGTGGGGGTGGCGAGCGGGCGGTATTCGATCGATGACCTCCGAGCCGCCGGCGCGGATCACGTGCTGGCGACGCTTGCCGACGACTTCCCGATGCTCGATACGTGACTGCCGCGCTGCGCTGGCACCCGCGGCGTGGAAGGGGGTTCCGCCCCGAGACGGGCGAACGGCTGGTATGACCGTGGTCGCTCGCCTGCCGCAGGCCAGCACCCACGCAGGATCACAAGCGGACGCCGATCTCACCCGCGTCTCGATGGCGGCGACCTCTGTGAGCTTCGCCAGACTGAGCCGTGTCGTCTCTGCTTATGCGGCGGCGTCCTCACGGGGCTTCGACCGAGCAGGAAGCGGAGGGCCCGTAGCGGCGTTGCCCAGGTCATGTCCTGAGCGCGTATCTCGAGTCGTCGACGGGTACTCCGAGCGTACGTAGCTCCAGGCTGCACCACCTTCGAGCGTCACGCAGGCGGCGGAACGCTGATCCTCGAAGCCGGACCGAAGGGGATGCGATGCGAGCGGTCATGTTCAGCGCGTTCAAGACGTTCCCGACGATGGAGGACATCGATGTCCCTGATCCCGGCCACGGCGAGGTTCTCCTGAAGGTGGCCGGGGCGGGCGCGTGCCACTCGGACGTCGCGATCTTTGACGGATTCGAGTCCGATCCGAACGACGGTCTGATGACGCCGCCGTTCGTTCTCGGGCACGAGACCGCCGGATGGATCGAAGCGCTCGGCTCGGGCGTCCGCGGGCTCGAACCAGGAGCGGCCTACCTCGTCTACGGACCGATCGGGTGCGGCCGGTGTAGGGCGTGCTCGCGCGGCCAGGACACCTATTGCGAGAACCCTGGCGACGTCGGCTACCTCGGAACCGGGCTCGGACGGAACGGCGGGATGGCCGAGTACATGACCGCGCCCGTCCGGAACCTCGTCCCGTTGCATGATGCTGACCCCATCGCCGCCGCACCGCTCGCTGACGCCGGGCTGACCTCGTACCACGCGATCAAGCTCGCCCTCCCTCGCCTCGCCGGAGGAGGGAAGCACGTCCTCGTGATCGGCCTGGGCGGACTCGGCCTCGTGGCGGTGCAGATCCTCAGGGCCATCACGGGCGCTCAGGTGATCGCCACGGACATGAAGCCCGATGCGATGGCGCGAGCCCGCGACTTCGGCGCACTGACGGTCGAGGGCGGGACGGGCCAGGTCGAGGCGATCCGCGAGCTGACGCGCGGGCGGGGTGTCGACGCGGCGTTCGACTTCGTCGGCGCGAGCCCGACGATCGCCCTCGCGCAGGCGACCGTGGCGGTCGGCGGGGCGATCCAGGTGGTCGGCATCGCCGACGGCACCGCAGAGTGGTCGTTCTTCCGCAATCCGTACGAAGCGACGCTCAGCAACAGCTACTGGGGCACGATCGAGGACCTTCACGAGGTCGTGGACCTCTACCGTCAAGGGATGATCGCTCCGGATATCGAGCGCTTCTCGATGAGCGAGGCGCTCGATGCGTACCGTCGCCTCCGCGACGGCGAGCTCGACTCACGCGCTGTGGTCGTCCCACACCGATGACTCCGCAGGACGAGTCGACCCGTCGCCGCGCGGAAGAACACGAACGGAGTCGGATGGATGCGCTCCTCGACGAGGCGGGGCGCCTGTCCTTTCCGGCGAGCGATCCGCCGGCCCTGCTGGTCGACGAAGAGCCGGAAGGGGATCATCCGTCCGCGGGAGCGAGCAGCACGCGCCCAGGAGCCTGACGCGCCAGGATCGCCTTCGCGCATACGCTCATCACCGAACGGCCCGCAGCTCCGATGTGGCGGCGGCTGGTGTCGATCCGAGATGCCTCCGAACCGCGGTCGTTCGGAGGTCGCTTGGAACGACGCGTCATCGGCCCGTCCGGAGAGGCCGCAGCCGAAGCGGCGCCGTAACCTCGACGTATGCCGATCATGCGACTGAACCACGCGGTCCTCTACGTCCGAGACCTAGAGCGGAGCGTGCGGTTCTACACCGACGTTCTCGGGTTCCGGGTCATCCCGATGACCCCCGACGGGTTCTCTGGCGCCAGGTTCCTTCAGGCGCCCGGCTCGGAGAACGACCACGACCTGGGCCTGTTCGAGGTCGGCGCCGGCGCCGGCCCGTCGCAGGCCGGCCGCGCGGCCGTGGGCCTCTACCACCTCGCGTGGGAGGTCGACACGCTGGCCGAGCTGGAACGGCTCGCGGCGATCCTCGCTGCGAACGATGCGCTCACGGGAACGAGCGACCACGGATCGACGAAGAGCCTGTACGCGCGCGATCCGGACGGCCTCGAGTTCGAAGTGGCCTGGATCGTCCCGAAGGATCTGCTCGACGATGCGGCGTTAGACGCCCGCAAGCGGATCCGACGCCTCGACCTCGACGGCGAGAAGGAACGATACGGCGCCCAGACGCAAGGCGGGCTCGGCATCTCACGCTGAGCTCCGCCCCCTCTGGCCGAGCGTCCGATCGAGTTCCTTCCGCGCCTGCTGCTGGGCTCAAGGGTGATCGGCCGGTCATGAGCTCCTCGTCGACCTGCGACGTTTCGGAGCGTGCTGGTCGGGAAGTGCGGTGATCGACCTCAGCGATACGGCGGAGAGCGGATGAGCGACGTACGCGTCAACCGGTCCGAGCTCGAGCGGATCAGGCGGGTCTCTGCGGCCGAAGCTCGGTCGCTCGTGCACGCCGGTCGCGCCGTGCTCGTCGACACGCGGGACGCGGCATCGTTCGGCGAGGCGCACGCCGCCGATGCGATCTCGCTCCCGTTCGCGGAGATCCGCCGATCACCCGATCACCCTTCGTTACGTTCCGTCCCGGAGGAACGAGCCGTCATCTTCTACTGCACCTGACCGGATGAGTACACCAGCGCCCGGGCGGCGCGGCGGATCATCGACGCAGGCTTCGCTGCGGAACGCGTCGCCGTCCTCGACGGTGGGCTCATCGCGTGGAACGATGCGGGCTATCCCCTGTCGTGGTGGGACGACTGACGCGCGCGCATCGGAGGCTGCATGAGCGATCTCTGCGTCATCAGCTATCCGGATGAGGACACGGCGGCCGAGGTCCGACGAGTCCTCGCGCAGTTGCAGGTCGACGACAAGATCGTCGTGGAGGATGCAGTCGTCGCTATTCGAGGCGACGACGGCAAACTCCGGCTGCGTCAGTACGTGGGACCGCCGGCGGTCGTCGGTGCTGCTACGGGTGCCGCCAGCGGGGCGCTGATCGGCATGCTGTTCCTCGCCCCGGCGCTGGGAGCACTCGTGGGTGCGGGTGCGGGCGCCGTCGTCGGCGCATTCTCCGACTATGGGATCGACGATGACTTCATCAAGGAGATCGCGTCGGCGATGCACACAGATCGTTCGGCGCTGTTCGTTCTTGCGCATAGCGTCGATGCGGATGCGGTCCTCGAGGCGATGCAGCGCTTCGGCGGCCGCGTCATGGTGACGACCCTGAGTCAAGAAGGGGACCGGAGGTTGCGTGAGGCTCTCGAAGCGGCGCGTCGGCCAGGTCCAGGCGACGGCGGATGAGCCCGCGCCGGAGATGTGGACGCGTCGGGATCGACCGGAGTCGTTGCATGATGATTGAGGTCGCCGGTCCGTTCCGCGGATGAACGAGCCTCACCCGCGCGTCGCCGTCGGCGCTCGCGGCGATGAGAGGTTCAGTGCCGTGCTCACCAGCGGCACGTGCGAGAACGCCTGCGGGAAGTTCCCTGTCTGACGGCCCGTCACGACGTCGTATTGCTCCGCGAGCAGACCGACGTCGTTCCGAAGCGACAACAGACGTTCGAACGTCGTCCGAGCTTCGTCGGGCCGTCCTGCGAGCGCGTAGTTGTCGGCGAGCCAGAAGGTGCAGGCGAGGAACGCTCCTTCGCCAGGTGGAAGACCGTCGACCGAGGAGTCGAACTGCTCGTAGCGGTAGACGAGCCCGTCGCGGCACAGTTCTCGCTCGATGGCAGCGAGCGTTCCCTGCATCCGCGCGTCGTCCGCGCGGAGGTATCCGACGAGCGGCAGCATGAGGAGCGACGCATCGAGTTCGCGACTGCCGTAGAACTGCGTGTACGTGCCGCGCTCGGCATCCCATCCCTTCTCGTCGACCTCGGCTCGTATCGCCTCACGGAGGGCGCGCCAACGGTCGGCCGGACCGTCGAGCCCGAACCGCTCGACCGCGTCGACGGCACGATCGGCTGCCACCCACGCCATGACCTTCGAGTGCGTGAAGTGACGCCGTGGTCCGCGGACCTCCCAGATCCCCTCGTCCGGTTCGGTCCACGTGGACTCGAGGAAATCCATCAACGTCCGCTGGAGATCCCAGCTGTACGGATCGGGAGGGATGCCGATATCACGCGCCTGATGCATCGAGTCCATCACCTCGCCGAACACGTCCAGCTGGAGCTGGTCGACGGCGGCGTTCCCGATCCGAACCGGACGAGCGCCCCGGTACCCCGAGAGCCACTCGAGCGTCATCTCGGGGAGTCGACGCTCGCCGCCGCATCCGTACATGATCTGCAGGTCCCCCGGTGAACCGGCGACGGCGCGGAGCAACCAATCGCGCCACGCCTGCGCCTCGCCGTCGTATCCGGCCGCCATCAGGGCGTCGAGTGTGAACGTGGCGTCGCGCAGCCAGCAGTACCGGTAATCCCAGTTCCTGACCCCGCCGAGCTGCTCGGGCAGCGACGTGGTCGGCGCCGCGACGATGCCGCCGCTCGGCGCGTACGTGAGTGCCTTGAGCGTGATGAGCGACCGAACGACGGCGTCGCGCCATTCGCCGTCGTACGTGCACCGCTGCGCCCACGTTTCCCACCATGCTTGGGTTTCGCGCACCTCCTCGAGGGCGTCGACGACTGCGCCGAACGGCTCGTGCGATGGATGCCACTCGAGGGCGAACGGCACGCGGTCGCCCGCCGAGACCTCGAAGTTCGCGACGGTGCGGAACCCCTCGCCAACCGTCGCCACCGGCGTCTCGAGGACCACGGCGTCCGGACCGGCCACGGCGGACAGGCGCCCACCGACCCGTCGGACCCACGGGATCGAGCGGCCGTAGTCGAACCGGATCGCGAGTTCCATCCGGACCGGAACCCGTCCGCTGACGCCTTCGACGACGCGAACCACGTCGGGGTCACGCGCACGTGGTGGCATGCAGTCCACGACGCGAACGGTTCCCGACGCCGTCTCGAACGTCGTCTCGAGGACGAGTGAGTCACCCCGGTACCGACGGCTCGTAGCGGGTGAACCGTCGGCAGGGCCGAGGCGCCAGTACCCGTTGTCGGGCGTACCCACAAGCGCTGCGAAGCAGGCCGCGGAATCGAACCTGGGAAGACAGAGCCAGTCGATAGATCCATCGGCACCGACGAGAGCGGCCGTCTGGGTGTCACCGATCAGCGCGTAGTCCTCGATCCGCATGTCCGTCATCGTCGTCTCATGCGTCGTCGGCCGCCTCCGGCTCGCGGTCGCCCTTGTCGACGAGCCATGCGCCGCCGTGGGCCTCGGCTTCGCTGGTGGACTCTCCGAGGATCGACGTCGCTTCGTACACGCGTACGTGTTCGCTGCGGCGGAACCCGCTGCGTTCGAGGTGCTCGAGCGCCGCACGGCTCGCGCCGGAGAGGTACAGCCGCCCGCCCGCCCGTTTCAGTTCGTCGGCGTACCGTGTGATGACGTCGACGAGGGTCGCGCTGAGGTTCGTTCGTCCACGCAATCTGATCACGACGACCGGCGCGTCGGCGCTGCGCACCTCCGGCAGCAGGCGCCCGAAGGTGCGCGCCGCTGCGAAGTACAACTGCCCGTACACGTCGAGCACCGTGACGCTGCGGTCCTCGAGACGCCTCGGCGCCTCCCGTTCCTCGATGTGTCCATCCGATCGGCGCACGAGCTGAACGACCGACACGTCGTTGGACGACTCGCTCAGGTACAGCACCGTCGACAACGCGACACCGAAGCCGACGGCCACCTGGATCGGCAGCACGAGCGTGGAGACGAACGTCGTCGTCGCGGCTACGACCGATGGCCATCCGGCACGCCATACCGATCGAACCTCCGACGGATGGATGCTGCGGATCCCCGCGAGGATCAACAAGGCGCCGAGGCCCGGCATCACCACGCGCGCGATCAGCGCAGGCGCGCCGAGGACGATGGCCGCCATCCAGATGCCGGACGAGATCGCCGCCCACCGACCGGCGCCGCCCGAGGTCACGTTGACCGCCGTTCCCGACAGCGAGCCGCCGACGGGGAGCCCGCGGACGAGGCCTGCGGCGAGGTTCGCGGCTCCCTGAGCGACGAAGTCACGAGATGGATCGCTCGGATCGCCGTCGGCGTTCGGCACGCTCTGCGCCACCCCTGACCCCTGGACGAGGGAGATCGCGGCCACGGCGATCGCGCCGGTGATGAGTTCGGGTGACAGATGGGACAACGAAGGCAGGACCGGAGCCGGGATCCCGCGCGGGATCTCGCTTACGTCGGACACCAAGGCCACGTCGTCGAATCCGCCGAGCGCGACGACGACCGTCGGCACGACGATCGCGATCAGGCTCGCGCCGCGCTCGAGCCCGATGCGCGGCAGGCCGACGGCCAAGACGATGGTCGACAGCGCGAACGCGAGGGTTGCCAGGTGGAGGTTCCCGAGGGTGGCCACGAGCCGGAACGTCTCCGTCACGCTGTTCCCGTCAGCGACCCCGATCCCGGTGATCGTCGGCAACTGGCTCAACACGAGCACGACGGAGATGCCGGCGATGAAGCCGGTCATCACGGAGAACGAGACGAACCGCGTGAGCCGACCGAGACCGAGGATGCCGAGCCCCAGCGCGATCAGGCCTGCCAGCATCACCATGGTGAAGAGTCGCTCGTCGCCGCCTCCACCGAGATCGACGAGGGCTTGCCCGGCGACGAGCGATACCGCGCTGGTGTTGTTGATGACCATGCGCCGCGTGCTGGCGATGGCACCCCCCACGACCGGCCCGACCATGTTCGCGTACAGGCCGTAGATCGGGTTCACACCGGCGAGGAGCCCGTTCGCCATCCCGTCCGGCACGGTGCTGACCGTTACCGTGAGTCCGGCGACGGCGTCTTGCAGCAGCGTTCGCCTTCCAGGGAGGTGATCGGTGACGTTGGCGACCGCCTCGCGAAGCCGTCGCAGCCCCGGCTGATCGACGAACGGCAGTTCCGGGTCGGCGTCGGATCGCTCACCTGATCCGGCCGATCGCTCCTGCTCGCCGTCAGCGGCGCTCATCGATCACTCCCAGCAGCGTCGTACCGATCGTTCCACGCACGGTACGCGTCGACGCTCTCGTCGACCCGTGAGAGAAGGCATCGACCTCGAGAGCGAGGTCGATGTGCGCGAGCGTCGCGCCGAAGCGAGCCTCCATCGGACGCTTGCCCGCGATCGCCTGCATCGCTCATCATCAGTCCCGAGACATACCCCACGGAGCGATCCGTTGCAGCTGCGCTCAGGGAGAGCCGACACGACCGAGCGCTGAGGAGGCTGGGATGAGCGCAGGGACGGGACGTGAGGTCCTTCCGATCCCGGACCGACCTCAGGTGGGCGCAACGATGTACCTCGCGGAGCACGAAGACGTCGACTACGAGCCGATCGAGCCGCTCCGCCCGCCGGACGGCGCGCCGAACATCCTGCTCGTCCTCCTGGACGACGCGGGCTTCGGCGCCAACAGCGCCTTCGGCGGCCCGTGCCGCACCCCCACGTTCGAGCGGCTCGCGGCCGGAGGGCTCCGCTACACGCGCTTCCACACGACGGCGATCTGCTCGCCCACGCGACAGTCGCTCCTGACGGGCCGGAACCATCACTCCGTCAGCATGGGGACGGTTTCCGACATGGCGACGGCGGCCCCGGGGTACACCTCGGTGCGTCCGAACACGGCGGCGACGATCGCGGAGACGCTCCGGCTGAACGGGTACTCGACAGCCCAGCTCGGCAAGTGCCACGAAGTGCCGTCGTGGGAGTGGAGCCCCATGGGTCCGTTCGACCGATGGCCGACCGGCAACGGCTTCGAGTACTTCTACGGCTTCATCGGGGGCGAGACGAGCCAGTTCTACCCGAGCCTCACGCAGGGCACGACGCCGGTCGAACCTGACCGATCACCCGAGGAGGGGTACCACCTCACGGAGGACCTCGCGACGAGAGCGCAGCGCTGGCTCAGCCAGCAACGGAGCCTCGTGCCGGACAAGCCGTTCTTCCTGTACTTCGCGCCCGGCGCGACCCACGCGCCGATCCATGTGCCGCCTGACTGGCTCGACCGGTACCGGGGCGAGTTCGACGACGGCTGGGACGCAGCGCGTGAGCGGACGTTCGCACGCCAAAAGGAGCTGGGGATCGTCCCGCCCCACTGCGACCTCACCCTCCGTCCCGAGGGGATCCCCGCCTGGCGCGACGTGTCCGACGAGATGAAGCCGGTGCTCGTGCGCGGGATGGAGCTCTACGCGGCCTTCCTCGAGCACACCGATGTGCAGATCGGACGGGTCGTCGACGCGATCGAAGAGCTCGGCGCGCTCGAGGACACGCTGATCTACGTGATCACCGGTGACAACGGAGCCTCGGGGGAGGGGACGCTGCACGGCACCTGGAACGAGTCGTTGACGATGACCGGGATGGCGGACATCGAGACGCCGGACTTCCTGCGTGAGCGTCTCGACTCGTTCGGGACGCCGCGGTCGTATCCGCAGTACTCGCTCGGATGGGCGCATGCGATGGATACGCCGTACCAATGGACGAAGCGGGTCGCGTCGCATTGGGGAGGGACCCGCAACGGTTTGATCGTTCACTGGCCGCGGGGCATCCGGGCGCGGGGCGAGATGCGTCACCAGTTCCACCACGTGATCGATGTCACGCCGACCCTCTTGGAGGCCGCGAACCTGCCGCAGCCGCTGATCGTGCACGGCGTGCAGCAGCAACCGATCGAAGGCGTCAGCATGGCCTACAGCTTCGACGCGCCCGATGCACCGGATCGGCACGAGACGCAGTACTTCGAGGTCCTCGGCAACCGCGGCATCTACCACAAGGGCTTCACGGCCGTCACGGCGCACAACCCTCCGGTGGAGAACTGGCCTGAGCGATCGCTCGCGGACGACACGTGGGAGCTGTACGACACGAACACGGATTGGACCCAAGCGCACGACCTCGCAGCAGAGCGACCCGAGGTGCTCGAGGAGCTCCAGCGACTGTTCCTGATCGAAGCCGCGAAGTATCAGGTCCTCCCGCTCGACGATCGGGCAGCCGAACGCGCCGACCCCGACCATGCCGGCCGGCCCGTGCTCGCGCGCGGGACCCGCCAGCGCCTGTACCAGGGCATCGGACGCCTGAACGCGTTCACCATCATCAGCACGAAGAACAAGTCGCATTCGGTGACGGCCGAGGTCGTGGTGCCCTCGGACGACTGCGAGGGCGTGATCGCGGCACAGGGAGGCTTCGTCGGTGGTTGGGCGCTCTACGCGAAGCACGGCCAACCCCGGTACTGCTACAACTTCTACGGCGTTGAGCTGTTCCACGTCGAGGGGACCGAGCAGATCCCCGAAGGCCGCCATCACGTCCGGATGGACTTCGAGTATGACGGCGGAGGTCCCGCGAAGGGTGGCACGGTTCGCCTCTTCATCGACGATCGCCCTGCCGGAGAGGGTCGCGTCGAGCGGACGCAGCCGCTCCCGTTCGCGAGCGACGAGCCGTTCGAGATCGGGAACGACCTCGGTTCGGCCGTGACGCCTGACTACGCCGTGCATGCGTTCAGCGGCGAGGTGCGTTGGGTCGAGATCCGCATCCCCGAAGGGGGACGCGACAACGATCACGACATCTCACCGCAGGAGCGGATGCGAGCCGCGCTAACGGTGGAGTGATCGGCGGGAGGTGCCGTGAACCGCGAGCTGCTGGGGGACCTCTCGCAGCTGTTCACGTTGGCCTTCGCGCTGACGACGATGTTCGCGATGGGTCTCGGACTCACCGTGGGCGAGATCGTGGCACCCCTTCGCAACTGGCGGTTCGTCGTCGCGACGCTCGTCGTCAACTTCATCTTCGTTCCGCTGGTCGCGGTGCTCTTGGCGGCGGTCTTCGATCTCTCGGATGACCTCCGCATCGGGCTCGTGCTCATCGCGTCGGCCGCCGGCGCGCCCATGATCCCCAAGCTCGTGCAGATCGCGAAGGGCGATGCCGCGTCGGCGGTCGCCCTCGTCACGATGCAGATCATCGCGACCGTCGCGTTCCTGCCGGTGCTCCTCGAGATCCTCCTCCCTGAGGCGAACGTGGCGGCGGGGTCGGTCGCGACATCGCTGTCGCTCCAGATGTTGTTGCCACTCGCGGCGGGCCTGGTCGTTCGCGCGAGGTACGAGGAGGAGGCCCTGGGGTACCGGGCGACGGTCGGCATCGTCTCGAACGTGACCCTGGTCCTTCTCGTCCTGGTCTCCATCGGCCAGAACCTCTCAGGGCTCCTCGGCCTGATCGGCACGGGCGGGCTCCTTGCCGCTGCGCTCCTTACGAGCGTCGCGGCCGCGGCCGGCTTCGTCGTTGCGGTGCCGGCGGGGGTGGAGCGGCGGGTGATGGCCCTGGGCGCCGGCCAGCGGAACCTCGCTGCGGCGTTCATCGTCGCGAACGTCGACTTCGCGCACCGTTCCGACACGCTCGTTTACCTCGCGACGATCAGCCTCGTATCGATGCTGCTGCTGTTCCTCCTCGCAGGTGAGTTCTCGCGGCGCCCGCGCGGAAGTCACCTCCCGAGCGAGCCGCGCGCCGCTGCGGCAGGCGAAGAGGTTCCCCACCGTGCCTGATCGTCGCGATCACGCCACGCGGAAGGGGATGGCCTGGATCGCGGGCGGTGCGTTCGCGATGGGTTCGGTCGACTTCTATCCCGAGGAACGTCCCGTCCGCCAGGTCGCCGTCGAACCGTTCTGGATCGACGAACACCCGGTGACGGTCGCGGAGTTCCGTCGCTTCGTTCTCGACACGGGGTACGTCACGATGGCGGAGCGGATCCCCGACGCCTCGCTGTATCCAGGTGCAAGACCGGAGGATCTCGCCGCGGGCTCGCTCGTGTTCCAACCGACGCCTGGCCCTGTGCCGCTGGACGACCACCGGCGATGGTGGCGGTACGTCCCGGGGGCGAACTGGCGCCACCCGGAAGGACCGCGGAGCAACGTCGGTGGTCGCGAGCGACACCCCGTCACGCACGTGGGGTTCGAGGATGCCCTGGCGTACGCGACGCGGGCCGGGAAGGACCTACCGACCGAATCGGAATGGGAGTTCGCCGCGCGCGGCGGACTGGACGGCGCGACCTACGCCTGGGGGGAGGAGTTCTCCCCGCGCGGACGCATGATGGCGAACACCTGGCAGGGCGAGTTCCCGTGGCAGAACCTGATGCTCGATCGCCACGCCGGAACATCGCCGGTCGGCTCCTTCCCCGCCAACGGCTATGGCCTGTTCGACGTGACCGGGAACGACTGGGAGTGGACGAGGGACCCGTGGACGTCGAGCCACGCGGGCGGCG
>DATHTG010000462.1:0-5139 GCA_035463515.1 Candidatus Limnocylindrales bacterium | reverse complement strand
GTCGTGGTCGGATCGGCCACCGTGCTGCTGGTCGCCTCGGGACGTGCGTCGCGTGATCGGCTTGCGGACGCGGTGGCTGAGGTCTCCGCGCTCGCGGAAGAGGTCGAGGCGCGCGACGCCCGGCTCGAGCTGATGTTGTCTGCCTCGGGCACCGGGTTCTGGGAATGGGACATCGAAAGCGGCCGGCTCACGTGGTCAGAGGCGATCTTCCGCCAGCACGGCCTGGAACCCGGGCCCGAGGCGCCGGACTTCGACGCGTATCTCGACCTGGTCCACCCGGACGATCGCGAGGCGTTCCAGAGCGCGACGGACTCGGCCCGGGAGGGCGCAGACATGTTCGAGCTCGATTTCCGCGTGGTGTGGCAGGACGGATCGGTGCACTGGACGCATGGCGCGGGACGTCTCTTCCGCGATGACGCTGGGCGCCCGATGCGCATGATCGGCACCGGTCAGGACATCACGGACCGGCGGCGGATCCTCGAGGATCGTGATCGCTTGCTCGCCGACGAGCGCCGCGCCGGTGCGTTCCGCGAGGCGTTCGTCGACGTCATCAGCCACGAGCTGCGGACTCCGATCACGACGATCATGGGGCTGGCCCAGATCCTCGCGCGACCGGGTCGCACCGATGACGAGGCCTCGCGCGCGGCGCTTCTCGAGGATGTGCGATCGGAGGCCGAGCGCCTCCACCGCCTCGTGGAAGACCTGCTGGTCCTGAGCCGCGTCGAGCGCGGGCGCCTCGAGATCGAGGCCGAGCCGATCGAGCCGCGCCGGCTCCTGGAGCGGATCGTGCTCCACGAGGGCAACGAGCTCCCGAGCGTCACCGTCGAGACGGACCTCGAACCCGACCTGCCGATCGTCGCCGGCGAATCGACCTACGTCGAGCAGATCGTCCGCAATCTCCTGAACAACGCCGCCAAGTACTCGCCGATCGGGAGCAAGGTGGTCGTGTCGGCGCGCCGCGTGGACGGCGCCGTCGAAGTCCGCGTGACCGACGACGGCCCGGGCATCCCGCCAGGATCGATCGACCGCATCTTCGAGCTCTTCTACCGCGACCCGACCAGCTCGCGCCTGGTGGCAGGGTCGGGAATCGGCCTCTTCGTGTGCGCGAGCCTGGCCGAGGCGATGGGTGGCCGGATCTGGGCCCGCCGACCCGAGGCCGGCGGCACGGAGGTCGGGTTCAGTCTCCGGGTCCTCGAGGCCGACGTCGAGGAACCGACCCCGGAGACGCCGATCGATCGAACCGCCATCTCCCTCGCGACGCCACCACCGAGCGACGGCGAGACCACGGGGTCGATGGCGCCAGGGCCGGCGCCGACGCTCAGCGAGGGGTCGCCCGCGACCTAGCGCGGGTTCCAGAGCCCTCGCTCGGCGGGAGCGCGCTCCTACAGCGCGACCGGATCCAGCTTGTCCGAGTCGACGCCGAGGTCACGCACGGCCTTCGCGGCCTTCGTCGCCGGGAGGGCACCGCAGCGCGCCAGCGCGACCATCGTGGTCGCCGCGATGTGCGTCGGGTCGATCTCGAAGAGCGCCCGCAGATCCTCGCGAGTGCCGCTGCGACCGAAGCCATCGGTGCCGAGCGACACGTAGTGATCGGGCAGCCAGCGAGCGACCATGTCGGGCAGCTGCTTGATCCAGTCGGTCGCGGCGATGATCGGTCCGCCCTCGAACGGCAGCACCTGGCTCACGATGGGCACGCGCGGCTTGCGCGCATCCGCGTGGAATCGATTCCACCGTTCCGCTTCGAGGGCCTCGCGGCGAAGGAGGGGGAACGACGGCGCGCTGTATATCTCCGCGGCGACACCGAACTTCTCCGCAAGGAGATCCCGCGCGGCGATCGATTGCTCGAGGATGGCGCCCGAGCCGACGAGGCGCGCACGATGGGCGTCCTTGCCGATGGACGGCGCGTCGGCGAACCGATAGATGCCCCGCAGGATGTCCTCGTCGGTGAGACCCTCGGGCCTGGCCGGCTGCGGGTAGTTCTCGTTGTGGATGGTGACGTAGTAGAAGACGTCCTCAGGCTGCTCGCCGTACATCCGGGTGACGCCGTCTCGGACGATCGCCGCGAGCTCATAGGCGTACGACGGGTCGTAGCCACGGACGTTGGGGATCGTCGAGGCGTGGATGTGGCTATGGCCGTCGTCGTGCTGGAGTCCCTCGCCGGCGAGCGTCGTCCGACCTGACGTGGCGCCCATCAGGAAGCCCCGACCGCGCGCATCCGCGAACTGCCACATCTGGTCGCCGGTCCGCTGGAACCCGAACATCGAGTAGAAGATGTAGAACGGGATCATGGCCAGGCCGTGGCTGGCATACGACGTGCCGGCCGCCTGGAACGAGGCCATCGAGCCGGCCTCCGTGATGCCTTCCTCGAGGACCTGACCGTCGGTCGCCTCGCGATACGAGAGCACAAGGTCCGAGTCGACCGGCTCGTACCGCTGCCCGAGCGCGGCGTAGATGCCGACCTCCTTGAACAGCGGGTCCATGCCGAACGTCCGTGCTTCGTCCGGGATGATCGGAACGATCCGCGGACCGAGCTCCTTGTCGCGGATCAAGTTCCGCAGGATCCGCGTGAAGACCATCGTGGTCGAGACCGGCGTCTGACTGCCGCCGGCGAACTCCGCGTCGACCTCTGCCGCCGGCGCGGGTAGCGGCTTCGACCGCACGACGCGCTTCGGGATCTCGCCACCCAGAGCTCGCCGCCGCTCGCGGAGGTACTCGACCTCCTCCGACTTCGGACCTGGGTGGTAGTACGGCGCGTCCTTGAGCTTCTCGTCGGGGATCGGCAGCTGGAGTCGATCGCGGAAGACGACGAGCTCCTTCTCCGACAGCTTCTTGGCCTGGTGCGTGATGTTCCGGGCCTCGACGCCCGGCCCCAGCGTCCAGCCCTTGACGGTCTTCGCGAGGATCACCGTCGGCGCGCCGCGGAACTCGGTCGCGGCCTTGTAGGCGGCGTACAGCTTCCGGTAGTCGTGGCCACCGCGTCGAAGCTTCGCGAGGTCATCGTCCGACAGGTGCTCGACCAGCTTGCGGAGGCGCTGGTCCGGTCCGAAGAAGTGTTCGCGGATGTACGCGCCGCCGGCCACGCTGAACTTCTGGAACTCTCCGTCGAGCGTGTCGTTCATCTGCTGGACGAGCACGCCATCGACGTCGCGGGCAAGCAGCTCGTCCCATTCGCGCGCCCAGATGACCTTGATGACGTTCCAGCCGGAACCGCGGAAGACCGCCTCCAGCTCCTGGATGATCTTGCCGTTGCCGCGGACGGGCCCGTCCAGGCGCTGCAGGTTGCAGTTGACGACGAAGGTCAGGTTGTCGAGCCCCTCGCGGGCTGCGACATGGAGGGCGCCGAGCGACTCGGGCTCATCGGTCTCGCCGTCGCCGAGGAACGCCCATACGCGCGACTTCGAGGTGTCGAGCAAGCCACGGTTCTGGAGGTATCGATTGAACCGGGCCTGGTAGATCGCACTGATCGGCCCGAGGCCCATGGAGACGGTCGGGTACTCCCAGAAGTCGGGCATGAGGCGCGGATGCGGATAGGAGCTGAGGCCCTGACCGGGCGCACCCTCCCGCCGGAAGCGATCGAGCTGCGCTTCGCTCAGCCGTCCCTCGAGGAATGCCCGCGCGTAGATGCCCGGCGCTGCATGACCCTGATAGAAGATCTGGTCGCCCGCCTCCCCGTCGTCCTTCCCGCGGAAGAAGTGGTTGAACCCGACCTCATAGAGGCTCGCCGAGCTGGCGTAGGTCGACAGGTGGCCGCCGATGCCCGGGAAGCGGTTGTTCGCGCGGAGGACCATCGCGACGGCGTTCCAGCGGACGATGCGCCGGATGCGCAGCTCCATGGCTTCGTCGCCCGGGAAGGTCGGCTCCTGCTCCGGGCTGATCGTGTTGATGTAGCGGGTCTGCGTGAGCGGTGGCAGCCCGATCTGAAGCTGCCGGGCACGCTTGAGGAGCTTGTAGACGAGGAACCGGGCGCGGGTCTCCCCCTCCTGCTCGACCACCTGGTCGAGCGACCGCATCCAGTCGTCGGTCTCCGCTTCGTCGATGTCGGGCAGCTGGTGCTTGAACTCGTCGAAATACATGTGCATCCCTATCGTAGGCCGGACGCGCGTCGGGTGGAGGTTGCGCGTCGGCGCTACTGGGTCTTCTCGCTGCGCGGGTCGATCCGAAGCGTCGTGATGAGGATCTCGTCACGGACCATCGACCTGGTCGACGGGTCGCCCGCGTACTTCCGTTCGAGCGCGGCGGATGTCCGAGTGACCGCGTCCACGTCGTGGGCCGGGACGGCCGTTGCGGCGAGCCGCTGCTTCCCGACGTGGAGCGCGATCTCTGGGTTGGCGAGCGCCTCGCGGTACCAGCGCGCCGTCACGCCACGCCACGAGCGGACGAATACGTCCTCGCCGTCGACGACGAGCCAGATGATCGTCTTGTGGATCGGCTGGTCGGGGCCGGCCGAAGTCTCGATCCGGACCTCCTTGGCCTGGTCGAGCGCCGCGAGCTCATCGTGCGTGAATGGCATGCCTCAAGAGTAGGCGCTTGACGCCGTCCGGGTCGCCGAGCGGGTCGCCGATCGCGGTCGGCGATCCGCGGCCGTCTCGAGACGGTGCCGCCGCGGCCGTCCGAGGCCAGGACGGTTGTAATGCCGATGAAACGGTTTTGTAATGTCGGTCGGCGGCGGGCGTCAGGGGTGGCCGGGGATGCTGGGGCTCCCAGAAGTCCGTAAGGAGTCTGCCCAGAATGACCGACCGCGACACCATCGTCGTCAAGGACGGCGGTTCCAACACCGGCGCGATCCTCGGGATCATCGCGCTCATCATCGTGCTCGCGCTTGGCTGGTATTTCTTGATGGGCCCGGGCGCAAGCTCGACCAGCCAGCCGAACGACGTGAACGTCAACGTCGAGCTACCCAGCGTCGCTCCCCAGTCTTCCTGAGGCGGCGTACCTGACGGCCGGACGCTCGTCCGGCACCATTGACGCCGACCCAGGAGGTGCCATGTGAGTACCCAACCCCTTGTCCTCGTCGCGGATGACGAGCCACGCATCACGAAGCTGGTTTCGATCGCGCTCGGCGAGGAAGGGTTCCGCGTCGTCACCGCGAACGGCGGTGAGGACGCACTCCAGAAAGCCGAGGAGGTCCGGCCGGACATC
>DATHTG010000461.1:0-13265 GCA_035463515.1 Candidatus Limnocylindrales bacterium | reverse complement strand
TGTGGCAAGTCGACGTTGCTGCGGATCATCGGCGATCTGATCAAGCCGTCGACCGGCGCCGTGATCGTCAACGGCAAGCCGGCCGAGCGCGCTCGGCGCGATCGCGACTACGGCATGGTGTTCCAGGCGCCGGTCCTGTTCGACTGGCGCACGGTCGAGGACAACGTCAAGCTGCCGCTCGAGATCCAGGGTGTGGATTCCGCCACCAGGCGGGCGACGGCGGCGCAGATGCTGGAGCTCGTCGAGCTCGAGGACTTCAGCCGTCACTATCCCTGGCAGTTGTCGGGCGGTATGCAGCAGCGCGTCGCGATCGCTCGCGCACTCGCGTTCGAGCCGGCGATCCTGCTCATGGACGAGCCGTTCGGCGCGCTTGACGAGATGACGCGTGAACGGATGAACTCCGAGGTCCAGCGCATCTGGGACCGGACGAGAACGACGATCGTCTTCGTGACCCACTCGATCCCGGAAGCGGTGTTCATGTCATCTCGAGTCGTCGTGATGAGCCCGCGGCCCGGTCGGATCGCCAAGGTCATCGAGATCGACCTCCCGCGGCCTCGTGATGAGGAGACACGCGAGAGCGAGCCGTATTTCGAACTCGTCACAGAGGTACGCGAAGCCCTGCGGGGCCGGGATGCAAGGCAGGACGACGAGGTCGGTGAGGGACCGCCGTCGGCTCGGCGGCTGACATCCGAGGGGATAGCCGGATGAGTGCCGACGTCGGTACGGTGACGCGCGGGCCGATACGGTCGACACCCCGTCAGCCGAGGGGCACGGCGCGGACAGTCGTCGAGTATGCGCCGGCCATCGTCGTGTTCGTCGGGGGCATCGTCGCGTGGGAGCTCATCGTCAGCACGCTCGGTCTCCGAGCGTTCATCCTGCCCAGACCGTCCGCCATCGTGGCGGCCCTGGTGGACAACTGGACCGCCGGGCGGTTCGGGCTCCTCGCCTCGTGGCAGGCCACGACATTCGAGGCCGTCGGCGGACTCGTCATCGGCACGCTGGCGGCGATCGTGACGGCATTCCTCGCCGCCCGCTGGGCCGTCGCCCGGAACGCGCTGATCCCGCTTGGCGTGGCGGCAGGGGCCATCCCGATCATCGCCTTCGCGCCGTTGATGAACAACTGGTTCGGGGCCTTGAGTCCTCTGAGCAAGATGATGATGGCTGCGGTGCTGGTG
The DNA here is from genome assembly GCA_035463515.1 of Candidatus Limnocylindrales bacterium. Taxonomy (GTDB): domain Bacteria; phylum Chloroflexota; class Limnocylindria; order Limnocylindrales; family CSP1-4; genus SPCO01. Next base: position 12,090 of record DATHTG010000461.1, on the reverse strand, counting down.
TTCTTCCCGGTCATGGTCAACGTGACGCGTGGGCTCATCGCCGCGGAGCCGGCCGCGCTCGAGCTCATGCGGTCCTATGCCGCATCGGAGTGGACCGTCCTGCGCAAGGTCCGTCTGCCGACGGCCTTGCCGTTCTTCTTCACGGCGCTCAAGGTCGCGACGACGTTGAGCTTGATCGGGGCGATCGTCGGCGAGTATTTCGGCGGGTCGTCCCTCGTCCTGGGGCGGATCATCGTGCAAGCCTCGAGCGCCTTGCGGTTCGATGTGACGTGGGCGGCAGTCCTACTCGCCGCCTTGACCGGAATCGTGTTCTACTTCGCGGTCGTGATCCTCGAACGGATCTTCATCCCATGGCACGCTTCCGTCCGTACGGAAGAGGTCTAGGACCGCGGAGCGCGTTGGACGAGCCCTGAGGGGCGGAAGGTATCTGGAGGAGGAGGCATGAAGCGATCCCGGATGACTCTTGCGCTGGCTGCGACAGTCAGCATGCTCCTGGGCGCGTGTACTGGCGGTGCGGCGCCAGCCGCCTCGCCGGCCACGAGCGCGCCGTCGGCCAGCGCGTCGGCATCGACCGAGCCGTCGCCGAGCGCACCCGCCGAGCTCACGAAGGTCAGCCTGCAGCTGCAGTGGGCGCCGCAGGCGCAGTTCGCGGGGTACTTCGCCGCGAAGGACCAGGGCTACTTCGAGGCCGCTGGCCTCGACGTCACGATCCTCGACGGCGGACCGACCGTCGTCCCCCAGCAGGTCGGTTCGGCGCCCGACGGCCCCGAGTTCACGATCTCGTGGGTACCCAAGGTCCTCGAGGCTCGCGAGGCCGGATCCGACCTCGTGAACATCGCGCAGATCTTCCAGCGGTCCGGCACGCTGTCGGTGTCCTGGAAGGAATCGAACATCACGAAGCCCGCCGACTTCAAGGGCAAGAAGGTGGGCGTCTGGGACTTCGGCAACGAGTTCGAGGTCACGGCCGGCGCCAAGAAGGCTGGTCTGGAGCAGGGCACCGATTACGAGAAGGTCATCCAGCCGTTCGACATGACGCTGCTGCTCTCGAAGCAGATCGATGTCGCCGAGGCGATGATCTACAACGAGTACGCCCAGGTCCTCGAGGCGACCAACCCGGAGACCGGCGAGCTCTACCAGCCGACCGATCTCAACGTCATCAACTGGAATGACGAGGGCACGGCCATGCTTCAGGATGCGCTCTTCGCGCGTGCGGCGTGGCTGGCCGAGGACGGCAACGAGGACACCGCCAAGGCGTTCCTCAAGGCGTCGTTCCAGGGCTGGGTGTATTGCCGAGAGAACCCCGACGACTGCATCCAGTCGACGGTCGACGCCGGCTCGCAGCTGCCCGCCGGGCACCAGCGCTGGATGATGAACGAGATCAATCCGCTGATCTGGCCGTCGCCGAATGGCATCGGGATCATGGATCCGGCCCAGTGGCAGCAGACGGTGGACGTCTCGCTGGGTGCGGGCGTCATCAAGGCCGCGCCGCCGGCCGAGGCGTATCGGACGGACCTCGCCGAGGCCGCCCTGGCCGAGCTGTCCGACACCGACACCAAGGGCACGTCCTTCACGAAGGGCACGGTCGAGGTGACAGCGGGCGGTAACTAGGCCGCATCCGGCCGGCGACTGGCAAATCACCGGACACGTACGAAGGGCCGGTCCGATCCGTCGGGCCGGCCCTTTGTGGATCCCAGGGCGGAAGGCGGTACGTGCACGCGACGCGTACGTATCGCGAGCATCTGGGTGGTCGCGCCACGGCGGCGAACCGAGCGATCCTCGCCCGCTTCCCGCACATCGTCGACTCGGCATTCCCAGGTTCCAGCCGAGCCCCAGCGCATGTCCTGACCCACGGAACGACACCGCCGACCGCGCCCGGCCTCGTCTGGTTCGACCCCGGGACGCGCCGTTTGACAGAGCGGCGTCGCGCTACCATCCCGGCGTGACCGGCGCCGACACCCTCCACGTCTCGACCCACCCGGCCGTCCTGCACAAGCTTGGTGTGCTGCGCGACGAGAACACGGAACCGAAGAAGTTCCGCGAGGTCGTCCGCGAGCTGAGCTGGCTCCTCGGCTACGAGGCCCTGCAGGATGTCCGGACGAAACCACTGCAGATCACGACCCCGATGGAGCAGATCGAGGCGAGCGAGCTCGGAGAAAGGATCGGGCTCATCCCGATCCTGCGCGCCGGCCTCGGCATGGTCGACGCGATGCTCGAGCTGATGCCGACCGCCCAGGTCTGGCACCTCGGCCTGTTTCGCGACGAGCGGACGCTGCGGCCGGTCGAGTACTACAACAAGCTGCCGGACTCGGCGACCGTCGACCTGTGCCTGATCCTCGACCCGATGCTCGCGACGGGTGGCAGCGCGACCGCCGCCATCGATGTGCTCAAGCGCTGGGGTGCCGTGACACCGGTCCGCATCAAGCTCGTGAACCTCATCGCGGCCCCCGAGGGCGTCAAGGCAGTCCAGGAGGCGCACCCCGATGTGCACATCCACTGCGCCGCGCTCGACCGCGGGCTCAACGAGAAGGGCTACATCATGCCGGGTCTCGGTGACGCCGGGGACCGCCAGTTCGGGACCGGCGGCCAGAGCTGAGGCCTCGCGGTCGCGGTCACCCGGACATTTGGTGGTGCGCATGGGCACCGAGAAGGGTTCGGATCGCTACGTCCGAGCGCATCATCCGACCATGAGCGCGGGCGAGTACCTGTTGTCGCTCAACATCCCGCTGGCGATCGGCGTCGCGGCAGTGCTGGTCGTGGTCGGGCTGGTCCTGCTGCGGTTCCTGATGGCGACGACGTCCGAGGTCGGGCGTATGGTCCCGGGTGCTGGTGAGGCGGCCGGTCGTGCGCTGCTCGACGCGCGAGGGCTTCCGCCCGAGAGCTGGATCTGCACCAACTGCCGGTCGGTCAATACGCCGCAGGCGACCCACTGCTACCGGGGGTGCGGCGATCGCGACGATCTCGCGGAGTCGCTCCCGACCGACCGCTCGATCCTCGCCGATCGCCAGAACGGCAAGCGCGTCCTTTAGAGCAGCCGCCCTCGCGCCGGCTCGCGGGCGCCGGCGCGAGTCCAGGGCGGGTCCGGCGAGCCACCCACAGAGCGGCCCGCCTGCCCCTTCTAGGGCCGTTTGATCGCGATCTTCCCCCCGACCTTCGAGAACGTCAGGTCGAGCTCGTACACGATCCGCTGCAACTGCCCCTGACCCTCGCCGACCCGCGACTTGCCCCACAGCTTCCAGGTGCCCGAGCGTGGCCGACCCGCGTCATCGATGACGATCTCGAGCTGCGTGTCGTCCACCTGCTCCTTCTGGGACATGCCGGGGATCGTGTTCGGATGGATGAGCACGGCGCCGGTCACGCCGATCTTGTGGTATGTCTTGCCACCGGTGGTCACGGCGCCCAGGTAGCGCACGTCCTGCGCGGCCTTCACGGCCTTGAACGGGACATTCGACTGGCCTGCCCCGAAACCCTTGATCGCTCGCCACGCGGCGGCGCCCGATTTCAGGAACCCCTTGCCTTTGACCCCTCGAACCTGGACTCGGACCTTGCCGATCCCGTCGTAGTCGCGGCTGAAGTCGTACGTGAACGAGCTGGCGAAGTCGGCGCCGGCGACGTCCATCGACCCGATGATCGGCAGCTGGTCGGCCGAGGCGCTGACGACCCCCGTGAATGCGATGTGGTAGGTCAGCTTGCCGCTCGTCACCCGATCGGTGAACTTCTCGATCGCGGCGACGAACGCCTTCGGCGTCGGTGACGGCTTGGCCGTGGCACCAGGCTGCGCCGACCCCACCGGTGTCGCGGTGGCGGTCGTTGAGCGCGGTGCCGGAAGACAGGCAGCCGCGACCGACGCGGCCACGACCGAGGCAGCGACGAGCGACGCCAGGCGACGGATCCCCCGCGACATCGCCGTGAACGTAGCAGCCGTGTCCAGCGTGGTCCTCCCTGCGGAGGGCCCAGCCGTCGGCGGGACCATCGACCCACCGCGTCGGTCTCCGGAGGCGTGCCCCGACCGGTGCCTGCGCGGTATCCTCGCAGGGTGACCCTCGCCGCGGAGCGCGCGACCCCTCGGGCCGGTCGGGTACGAACCCGTCACCGCGCGCGACCGGACACGCCGGTGCTCGTCCGCCAGGTGCGCAACGGCATCGAAGAGAGCGTCCATCGCGGCGACATCGTGGAGGCCGATGCGAGTGGTCGGCTCATTCGGTCGCTCGGCGATCCCGATCGCGTCGTCACCCTCCGCTCGACGGTCAAGCCCTTCGGCGTCGTGGCGCTCATCGAGGCCGGCGGCGTCGATGCGTTCGACCTCGAGCCGCCCGAGATCGCGATCATGGCGAGCTCGCATTCCGGCGAGGACTTCCATGTCCGCACGCTCCAGGGCATCTTCCGCCGGGCCGGCGTCAGCCAGTCGCTGCTTGCCTGCGGCAACGAGGGGATGCCGCTCGACCCACTGACCTCCGCTCGCCTCGCGCGCGATGGCGAGAAGCCCGGTGCGATCCGACACATGTGCTCCGGGCAGCACGCCGTCTCGCTGTTGCTCTCTCGGCTCAAGGGCTGGGACCTCGAGACGTACTGGCAGCCCGAACACCCATCGCAGGTCGCGTACCGGTCCGCCGTGGCCCGCGCGTACGCAACGACGCCCGACCGACTCACGACGGCGATCGACGGTTGTGGCGTCGAGACCTACGCGTTCCGGTTGCGCGAGGTCGCCCAGGCGTACGCGTTCCTCGCCGATCCGTCAGCCGTGGCGACGCGTGATGGACGGCGGTCACTCGCTCCCGCGCTCACGACGGTTCGCGACGCGATGGTGGCGCACCCCGACATGGTCGCCGGCCGGCACGACCGCCTCGACACGTCGCTGATGAAGGCAGCCGACGGCCGCCTGGTCAGCAAGGCGGGCATGGAGGCGCTTCGGGCGATGGCGATCCTCCCGGGAGCCCGATCAGGGACGCTGCTCGACCGCCCGTCCGGGCTGGCGGTCAAGATCGAGGACGGCGACGGCTACGACCGAGGCACATGGGCCGCGTCCGTCGAGGCACTCCGCCAGGTCGGTGTCCTGGACGGTCAGGCGCTGCGCGTGCTCGCGCGCTATCACCGGCCGACCATCCTCGACCCGCACGGCCGAGTCGGCGCAGAATCGATCGCGGAGTTCGAGCTCGCGCCCGTCGGTGAACTGATCGGCTGACATCGGCGGTCGACGGACCGCTGTGCCGTGCGCGAACCCGCCCGCCAGCCCGCCTGACCAGGAGCCACGACCGCACCGATGCCCGACGATCCCTATCGCACGCTCGGTCTGGAGCGCGGCGCCTCGCTCGACGAGGTGAAGCGCGCCTACCGGCGACTCGTCAAGGCGAACCATCCCGATGCTGCCGGGGAGGCGGCGCTGCCACGCTTCCTGGCGATCCAGGCGGCCTACGACGAGATCGTCGGTCCGGACGGGACGACGCGGCGCGTCGTCGGGCGGGGCGCGAACCCCGGAGCAACCCCTCGCCGTCCGTGGGAGGCCGACGCGGAACGGGCAGGCGCCACGTATCGGGCCTATGGCGGCCGGCCGCGACCCCGACCAGGAGCGCGGCCGGGGCCTCGCCCACGCCCGAGCGGATCGCCCCGGACCGGACGACCCACCTCCGAGGCGACCGGTCGTACTGATCGTCCACCCGGTGAGCCCGGCGAGCGGCGCCGGAAGAAGGCGACCCTCGGCTCGACGTCGTACGACGATGTCGACCCGGGCGCGTTCTCACCGGACTGGGGCGGAGCGTCGTGGTACGGGACGACGTCCGGCACGTACTGGACGATCAACCCCAAGGAATACGCTGACCCGCGCAAGCACGGACCCGAGTACCAGGCCCGCGCGCGGCGCGCGGAACAGGTCCGTCGACGCCGGGGCGAGATCTCCGGCGAGACACCCGATCCCGAGGCGTCGAGCGCGGATGCATCGAACGCCGAGGCGCCGATCACGGACGCGAGCGAGTCGCCGTCGGGATCGGCCGGTGTGGACCCGACACCAGGCGGCGCGGCACCCGGTCCGCCGCCGCCGCCGACCCACACCACGTCCACGTGGTGGGAGGCGACGACCGGCGACGCGACCTCGACCAGCACAACGGGGGCCGCCGCATCGCCATACCACGCCGGCTCGCCCGCGTCGGCGCCACCGCAGCGCCTCGACGACTCCGCGGCGGACCTCTCGACCGACGCGGTCATCGCCTCGATCCGCGGCTGGCTCGACGACGACCACCCGACGAGCGTCGCGCGGATCGGCAGGGCCGTTATCGGCTGGGCACCGATCGCGCTCGGCGGTGGGTGGCTGGCCGGAGAGATCAGCGGTTGCGGCCGGTTCGCCGCGACCTGTTCGCCCGCGGTCGCCCCGCTGACGTGGGTCGCGCAGCTCGGCCTGCTCCTGCTGCTCATCCTGTTGCCCAGGCTCGCGCGGATCGGGACCGTCGCCACGATCGCGATCCTGGGGACGGTATTCCCGGCGTCGATCCTGCTGTTCGCGACGGGCGATCCGGCCGGTGCGGAATGGGGCCGCCCGATCCTGGGTGGGCTCATCATCCTCGCCTGGGTCGTCGGCCTCGGCTTCGGGATCGTGCGCGAGGCTCGGCGGGCGACCCGGCCGGTATCCTGACGCCATGCCCCGCAAGAACGATCCGCGCGACCTGTCGGCGGCTGCCCAGGAGTACCTGCTCGCGCTCCGCGTGACGGCCGGGTCCGACGACGGCGTGCGGGCCACGGCGGCTGGGATCGCCCGCCATCTCGGCGTCACCAACCAGGCCGCGAGCGAGATGTTCCGCCGGCTCGGCAACGACAACCTGGTCGAGCACGACGGTGGACGCGAGCTGCGTCTCACCAACGCCGGGCGCGCGGCGGCGGACGCCATCTTCCGGCGTCATGCGCTGCTCGAGTGGCTGCTCACGAGCGTCGTCGGCCTCGGCTGGGCGGAGTCGGACGAAGAGGCGATGCGGCTCCAGGGCGCCATCTCGCCTCGGGTCGAAGCCCGCCTCGACGAGATGCTCGGTCACCCCGAGATCTGCCCCCACGGCAACCCGATCGATGCCGCGACGGCCAAGCGCCGGCCGCCCGGGGTCCGCCTGTCCGACATGGAGGCCGGCGCACGGGCCACGGTCTACCGGATCACCGAGGAAGCCGAGGAGGACGCCGGCCTGCTCTCCTACCTGGAGGCGCGCGCCCTCAAGCCCGGCGCGTCGATCTCGATCCTCGCGCGCTCCGAGTCGCTCGATTCGCTGACGCTCGACGGCCCGCGCGGTCGGGCCACGCTCGGTCTTCGTCCCGCGGCCCTGATCCGCGTCCTGCCTGGAGACGCCGATCCGGGCCTCTTCCACGCCGTACCCGCGCGATGACGAGCCGCGTGCGGATCGCGCCGAGCCCGACAGGCCCGTTGCACATCGGCACTGCGCGGACCGCGCTGTACAACTTCCTGCACGCCCGCCACGTGGGCGGCACGTTCATCCTCCGTCTCGAGGACACCGATCAGGTTCGGAGCACCGTCGAATTCGAGAAGGACATCCTCGACGGGCTGCACTGGCTGGGCCTGGATTGGGACGAGGGGCCGGAGGTGGCCGGCGAGCCGGCACGCGGCCCGCACGCTCCGTATCGCCAGATGGAGCGGCTGCCCTCGTACGAGGCCGCCGCGCAGCGGCTGCTGGCGCTCGACATGGCGTATCCCTGCTATTGCACGCCCGAGGAGCTCGAGGCCGATCGCAAGGCCCAGGAGGCCGCCAAGCAGCCGCCGCGGTACGTCGGGCGCTGTGCGCGCCTCACCGTCGACGAGCGCCGGGCGCGGGAGGCGGACGGCCGACGTGGCGCGCTCCGCTTCCGCGTGGGAGAGGGGATCGTCGCGTTCGACGACCTCATCCGCGGCCGCGTCGAGATCGATGTCGCGAACCTCGGTGGCGACTTCGTCATCGTCCGCGCCGACGGCACGCCGCTGTACCACTTCACGGTCGTCGTCGACGACGCCGCCATGGAGATGACCGACGTCATCCGGGGCGAGGACCACCTGTCGAATACGCCGAAGCACATCCTGCTGTTCCGTGCGCTCGGACACGAGGTGCCGCGCTTCGCCCACCTGCCGCTGATCTTGAACCCCGACCGGACCAAGATGAGCAAGCGCAAGAGCCAGACCGCGATCGACGATTACATCGCGCAGGGCTTCATCAGGGAGGCGCTCGTCAACTACCTCGCGCTGCTCGGGTGGTCGACCGGCACCGAAGAGGAGATCCTCCCGCTCGACGAGCTCATCGAGCGCTTCGACATCAAGGACGTCCACAAGGGCGGCGCGGTATTCGACCGCGAGCGGCTCGAATGGATGAACGGCCAGTGGATCCGCCGCCTCGACCCCGACGATCTCATCGACCGGCTGCGCCCGTTCCTCGAGGCCGAGAAGGTCGCCGGTCGGATCGAGCGGATCCCGAGCGACGAGGAGGTCCGCGCGCTCCTACCCGTCATCCAGGAGCGCCTCCCGACCCTCGGCGCGATCGGCGACCTCGTCGGCTTCCTGTGGGTCAGCGACGTCGACGTCGACCCACAGACGCTCGTCCCGAAGCGCTGGGACCCACCGACGACCCGCGCGGGGCTTGCGGCCGCACGCGAGGCGATCGACGCCGTCGGCGACGTGTCATTCGAGGCCGACGAGCTCGAGCCGCCGCTTCGCGCGCTCGCCGAGGAGCGCGGCTGGAAGGCGGGCGACCTGTTCATGGCGATCCGGGTCGCGGTGACCGGACGGACCGCGACGCCGCCGCTGTTCGACACGCTCGTTGCCCTCGGTCGCGAGCGCGTCCTCGCCCGCATCGATCGGGCCATCGAGGTGCTGCCCGCATGACCGAAGACGATGTCCAGGCCTGGCTCGACAGGTACATCGCCGCGTGGGCCGCGTACGACGCCGAGGCGATCGGCGAGCTGTTCAGCGACGACGCGCGGTACCGCTATCACCCGTCGGACGAGGGATTCGTCGGTCGCGACGCGATCGTGCGAGCGTGGCTGGAGCCATCCGGCGATGCCAGCACGCGTGACGAGCCGGGAACCTGGGAGGCGCACTACGAGCCGTTCGTCGTCGGCGGCGATCGCGCGGTCGCGGTCGGCTGGAGCCGCTACTACACCGACCCATCGAAGACGACCGTCACGGACATGTGGGACAACGCGTACCTGCTCGAGTTCGACGCGGCCGGCCGCTGCCGCTCATTCACCGAGTTCTACGTGGACCGCCCGAAGGATCGCCGCTGACCTTCAGCGTCAGGCGGCCGACGCGTCGGGCGGCCGAGGTGGGATCCGACCACGAAGCGGGCGCGTCGACGCACGATCTACGAGAACGATCGAGCTTGACGCCGCGCGACTCGGCGGCCGCCGGACACGCGCACCATCAACGCCACCAGCCGGCCGCCGGCACGCGTGCCTTGACGCCGGGCTGTCCGCGGCGGCACCGGCAGTCGGCATATCGCATCGTGGGCTGCCAGCGCGTCGGTTCCCTCCACTGCGATGTAGCCGCAGTCGGCGCACCGACGCTCGTCCGAACCGAGGCGTCGATGTGGGTCGTAGCGGTGTGAACCCGGGTTCGATCTGAGTTCGTCCTCCCGAAACGACTCTCCGAGCGTGCGGACACGTCCAGCGAACACGACCATCACGGCCCCCCTGTTGTGTGCGACGGTGAGCCGACTCTACCGTCCGTGGAGGCTCGCCGTTGGTTGCAGGACGGTGACATGCCGGACCGGGATGAGGGGAGCCATTGACGTGCCGTCAACGAGTCGTTAACACGACTCGATATCCTCCACTCGGATGGCACGAACGATCCTGGTCGTCGAGGACGAACCGACGCTGCGCGAGACCATCGTCGACGCGCTCGAATCGGAGGGATTCCGGGTCCTCGCCGCGGCCGACGGCCGCGCCGCACTAGCGACATTCCGGGCGGAACGCCCGGACCTCGTACTCCTCGATCTCATGCTCCCGGAGCTTTCCGGGATCGAGGTCACGCGAATCATCCGGTCGGAGTCGGGCGTGCCGATCGTCATGCTGACGGCGAAGGATTCGGAGCTCGACAAGGTCGTCGGGCTCGAGCTCGGCGCCGATGATTACGTCACCAAGCCGTTCTCCCTCCGAGAGCTGACCGCGCGCATCCGAGCGCTCTTCCGTCGGTCGGAGGCAGCCATCGCCACGGGGACGGCACCGCAGATCTTCGATCTGGGCCGCGTGCAGGCCGATCTGGGCGGGCACCGCCTCCTCCGAGATGGCGAAGTCCTGCCGATCAAGCCGAAGGCCTTCGAGCTCCTCGCATTCCTGATCCGGAATCCCGGCCAGGTCTTCACGCGGGACCAGCTGCTCGAGAAGGTGTGGGGGTACGACTATGCCGGCGAGACGCGGACCGTCGATGTCCACGTGCACTGGCTCCGAAGCCAGATCGAGGAGGATCCGGGTCAGCCGGCGTTCATCCACACGGTCCGTGGCGTCGGCTACGTCTTCCGGCGCCCGAGCTGAGCTCATGGCGGGCACGTCGACAGACGTTGACGCGACGCTGATCACCCGTTCACATGCCGTCGTGATGGTATGGCCATGCCGATCCGAACTCGCCAGCCCGAGACCATCGCCCACCTGACGTCGCACCACGCCCCGGTCCCGCGTCACGGTGGCGCCGACGGCGGCATCTCCGCGACGAGCCCGGGCGTCCTCCTCTCGCCGGCGGCTCGGTCGCTCCCAGCATCGGTGCCGGTGCCCGCACGGGCGCTGGCGCTCGACGCCCTCCGGATCGCCCGTCAGCTGCGCGATCCGGCCCGTCGCCCAGCACGCTGGAACCAGCCCGGTTTCGGCGCCGAAGTCGAGCTCATCCGTCGCCACCTCGCGCCCGTCCGGACTCGCCGCACGCTCGCGGCCTCCTACGCGCGCGAGGCGTTCCACATGACGTTGATCCGCGGCGACCATGCGGACCCGAGCCCCATACGGCTCGCGTACGCGCTCCGCTGGCTCGAACTCCGCGACGGCGCAACCGGACCGTCCTGGCAGACGCTCCTCAGCTGAGAGGCGGCCGCGCCATCCGCAAGGGTGGTGCCTACTTGCACCGGGTCTGTATGCTGCGGGACCGGCCCGCCGAAGACCGTGCCCGAACTCGGCGCCAGCCGACCATCGCTCAGGGGGACTGACGAGGGTCGTCCATGGCTATCACTCGGCGCCACCGGTCCTACTCCCACGCCGCGCTCGAGCACGAGCGCGCCCTCGCGATCGACGCGTTGCGGTTGGGGCGTCTGCTGAAGGAGCCGTCGATGTGGCCGAGGCGCTGGGCCGAACCCGCCTTCGGGGCCGAGGTGGAGCGATGTCGCCGGCATGTCGCGGACCTGACCTCGCACGAGGCGCTTGCAGCGGCCTATGAGCATGATGTCTTCGAGGTCCTGACCGGCGGCCGCGGCGATGCCGAACGCAGTCCGATCCGCGTGGCATATGCCCTGCGCTGGCTCGAGCTCCAGCAGGACGCGATCGGGCCGGCCTGGCCGGCGATGGTCCGCTAGCCGCGGACCCGGCTGGGCGACCGTCAGGTCGCCTTGTGGAACATCCGCTCGATCGCCTCGGCTGCATCTTCGGCTGCGTCGATCGCGTTCTCGAGCTCCCGGTACAGGTCGCGCCACTTGATGACCTCGAGCGGGTCCAGACGGTCGCGGAACAGACGCGCGACGGCCGCGCGTGACAGCGTGTCCGCCTCGTGCTCGAGGTCGTGGACCTTCGTGAGGTCCGCGTCCAGGTCCTTCAGCCCGTCGAGCTTCCGGAGCGCGGAGACGAGCGAATCCGCCTGCTGGGCGAGGATCCCCGCAAGTTGCCGCGCCTCGTCGGTCGGCCGTTCGACGTCGTAGATCACGATCGTCTCGGCGATGGACTGGATCCCGTCGACGACGTCGTCGAGCTGGATCGTCAGGTCGTGGATGTCCTCCCGGTCGAAGGGCGTGATGAACGCGTCCTCGAGCCGCTGGTTGATCTCGCGGTCGATGTCGTCGCCGCGCTTCTCCAGCGACTGGATCTCGGCGATGCGGGTGTCCAGGTCATCGAACCGCTCGAGCATGTCACGCAGTTTCGTGGCAGCAGCCTGCAGGTTCTCGCCATCGG
>DATHTG010000460.1:0-3053 GCA_035463515.1 Candidatus Limnocylindrales bacterium | reverse complement strand
TTCGACGTGCTCATCGCCGACGACGAGCTGTCACCCGCCCAGCAGCGCTCGCTCGAGGAGCTGCTTCGGGTCAAGGTCATCGACCGGAGCCGGCTGATCCTCGACATCTTCGCCCTGCACGCGCAGACGCATGAGGGCCGGCTCCAGGTGGAGCTCGCCCAGCTCGAATACCAGCTGCCGCGGTTGACCCGCTTGTGGACCCACCTGTCGCGGACGCAGGGTGGCATCGGATCGCGGGGACCCGGCGAGAGCCAGCTCGAGACCGACCGGCGCGTGATCCGGACCCGGATCGCCAAGATGAAGGACCGTGTCGAGCAGGTCCGTCAGCACCGCGCGACCGCGGCGCGCGGCCGGGACCGACGCCTCTGGGCGACGGTCGGCATCGTCGGCTACACGAACGCGGGCAAGTCGACCCTGCTCAACACGCTGGTCGGCTCCGAGGTCGCTCGGGCGGAGGACAAGCTCTTCGCGACGCTCGATCCGACGAGCCGGCAGGTCAAGCTGGGCGATGGCCAGACCGCCATCGTCACCGACACCGTGGGTTTCATCCACAAGCTGCCGCACCAGCTCGTCGACGCATTCCGGGCGACGCTCGAGGAGGTCAACCGCGCGGACGTCCTGCTCGAGGTCGTCGACGCATCCGACCCACACGTCGATGAGCACCGCGCCACGGTCCAGACCGTGCTCGACGAGCTTGGAGCGGGCGACAAGCCACGGCTCGTGGTCTTCAACAAGGCCGATCTGGTCGAGCGGGCGGCAGCCGATGGGTCGGGGGTCGCGCCATCCGTCGGCGGGGCGGTCCTCGTCTCAGCGCTGACCGGCTTCGGGATGGAGACGCTCCGTGCCGAGATCGCGGCCGTCCTTGCGTCGCTGTGGGTCGATGTCGACGTCGCGCTGCCCTACACGGCGGGGGAGCTCCTGGCACGGGTCAGGGAGCGCGGCACGGTCGACATCGAATACCGCGAGCGGGACGTGCACATCCGGGGCCGCGTCGCCCCGTCATTGGCGGGTGAGCTCGAGGCGGCCGCCACGCGATGGGCGGACGCGATGGACGGCGCCGGCGGCACGCCGGAAGACGCTGCGGTCGCCGCCCGCCGGGACCACTGACGGGGCGACGCACAGATGCCACCCGTCCGACGCGGGGGTCACGCGCGGACGCCCCTCGGCGAACTCGTGACGTGGTCGCAGGCGGAGGGTGAGCGCGGCACCCGCTGGCGTGAGGCGATCGAACGCGGCGGCGTGCTCGTCCGGTCAGTGCTGCTCGAGGTGTCGACCGCGGACCGCCCGACCCGTCTCGAGCTGACGACGCGGGCTGGGCTGCTGACACTCCATCCCGAACCCGACCAGACGGCGATGCACGGCAACGTCGTCGCGGCCGACGGTGTGCGGCACCTGGCCTTCCCGTGGAGCGCCGAGCACGAGTTGCTCGTCCTTTCCTCGCCCGCATCGGCGACGATCGCCGTCCGCCGGCTCGATCGGCGGGTCATCGTCGGCGCAGTGACGGTCGTCGACATGCTCCGGATCGACGACGACCTCGAACCCCGGCCCGTCCGCTGGAGCGTCGAGCGGATGGCCCAGCACGGCTGGCACCTGCGAGACACCGAGAGCGATGAAGAGCGACGCTTGACCGTCGAGGACGATGGCCGTCCGGCTCTGCACGACGAAGTTTCCTGGCCGCTCGAGGCGTGACTGTGGGAATGCTGTGGACAACGTGTCTGGCGGCGAGACGTTTGCGACGAAACTCGTGGATAACTGCCTTGTCGCGGTAAGGAGCCGTCCCGTATCGTTCGATCTGCCCGAAGGGGCACGAACATCTAGTGATCTGACCGGTGTTTACATTGGTCGGATCATCTAGTGATCGAGTTCCTTCGGGCATTTGCTTTGCCGCGTCTTCCCCCCACGCGGCGAGCGGACCTCCCCCCACGGACCCGACCCCGGGTCCGTGGATTCCCGGTGGACATGTCCAGCCGATGCGGCCGGGTTTTCGCGAAAGTCGTGGATAACTCGGTTCCCAGGCGCGCCGCGGCCCGGTAACGTACGTCTTGCCCGAAGGGGCACGGACCGCAAGCAGCGGTATCGGTGTTTACATCGATACTGATGGCTACGGACCGAGTTCCTTCGGGCGTTTCGTTGTTGCCGTCACCACGCCATCGTCCACTCCTGCGGTGAGCACGGGTACCATCGCGCCGTGGCATCGCCCCCGCCGACCGACGGCCGCGCGCCGTTCCGTCCCGATATCGAAGGCCTGCGGGCCATCGCGGTCCTCCTGGTCCTCGCATACCACGCGCGGATCCCGGGGTTCACCGGCGGGTACATCGGCGTCGATGTCTTCTATGTCGTGTCGGGCTTCCTCATCACGGGGCTGATCGTGCGCGAGCTGCAGGCGACCGGTCGCGTCGACCTGCCAGCGTTCTACACGCGGCGCGCCCGGCGCCTCTTGCCTGCAGCCCTCGTCGTGATCGCGGTGACGGTCGTCGCGTCGGCGATCGTGCTGCCACCGCTGCGCGTGCCCGACGTCGCGGGTGACGGGGCCGCCGCGGCGCTGTACGTCAGCAATATCCGGTTCGCGGCCCAGGCGACCGACTATCTGCAGGCCGAGCTCGACCCATCGCCGCTGCTCCATTTCTGGTCGCTCGGCGTCGAGGAGCAGTTCTACCTCTTCTGGCCGGCCCTCCTGTTCTTCGTGGCGGGACGTCGGTTCGATGCTCGCCGCCTGGGCCTGGTCGTGGCGATCGTCGCCATCGTCTCGTTCGCGCTCGGCATCGTCTGGACGTCGACCGATGCGCCGCTCGCGTTCTTCCTCCTGCCGGCGCGGGCATGGGAACTCGCCGTCGGGGCGGGGCTGGCCCTCGGCATGACGCGGCTGGCCCGTCTCCCGGCGAGCGCCGGCGCGGTCGCGGTCGCGGTCGGCCTGGCGCTCATCGGGATCGGCGGCGTCACCTTCGACACCGCCACGCCGTTCCCGGGCACGGCCGCGATCCTGCCCGTGGCAGGCGCGGCGTTGGTCATCGCCGGGGGGCTGCCCCGACCGCTGAACCCGCTCTCGAGACTCG
>DATHTG010000459.1:0-4514 GCA_035463515.1 Candidatus Limnocylindrales bacterium | reverse complement strand
AGATCTTCTTCGGCGACCCGCGCCAGGCCGGTGAGGGTGGCGCGCGGCAGTACGCTCGCCACACGATCATCGACCAGCTGACGTTCGATCCGAACTGGGGCTTCACCGGCCAGCTGCCGGCCGAGGGTGCGGTCGTCCTCGCCTGGTCCGATCACGAGCTGCTCCCGGTCGAGATCGAAGGACAGGTCGCTCGCCGCACCGCGAACGTGCTCTGGTACTTGCCTGCGGATGTGGCGGTGAGTGGCAAGACCACATTCCGCCAGGATCTGCTCCGCAACACCGTGGTGTCCACCGACGCCGCGTTCTTCAACAAGGACCCGTTCAGCATCAACTTCGGCCGGGGCAAGGCCGAGCTGTCGTTCCGTCCGATCTCGTTCGATGGCTCGATCGACGCCTCGCAGCTGGCGATCGGCTTCAACTTCGGGGACGTCGGGTTCGGCGGCGAACCGAAGCCGGTCAAGCCGCTGGACAAGGTGCCGGAGGGGTGCGGTCAGGTCGACGGGAACGCGCAGAACCCCGGTGACGGCTGCCCCCAGCAGGTGTTCGACGGACTTCCGGAGGTCGAGCTGTATGACCTGACGACCGCGACCTGGCGCCGGCTGCCGCACCTCAATGGTGGCTCGCGATACGCCGTGGCCGATCCGGGTCACTATGTCGACTCCACGACGGGGACCGTCCTCGTCCGGTTCATCAACCAGTTCAGCGATGGCGTCGGGTTCAACCTCGACCTGTCGATCACCGGGGACGTCCGGAAATGACCGACATCGTCAGCACGGAAAGCGCGGCGACGGGACCAGACTCTGTGGCTGAGGCCGCCACCGTCACCACGATCGAGGCGAGCCCGGTCAGCGCGGCGTCCCCGCACTCGGACATCGTTCGGACCGATGGCCTCGTGAAGCGCTACGACGGGACGCTCGCGGTGGCCGGCGTCGACCTGTCCGTGCAGTCGGGCGAGATCTTCGGGCTGGTCGGCCCGAACGGCGCCGGCAAGACGACGACGCTCCGCATCCTCGCCACGCTGCTCGCGCCGTCGGCGGGCACGGCCGAGATCGCCGGGTGGTCGGTCACCCGGAACCCCGACCAGGTCCGGCGCGTCATCGGGTTCATGCCGGACTCGTTCGGCGTCTACGACGACATGAAGGTCTGGGAGTACCTCGATTTCTTCGCCCGCTGCTACGGCATCGCTCCCGCCGCGAGGCGGCGCGTGATCAGCGACCTGCTCGAGCTCGTCGATCTCGCGCCCAAGCGGAACGAGTACGTCCAGACGCTCTCACGCGGGATGCAGCAACGTCTGTGCCTCGCCCACGCGCTCGTCCACGACCCACAGGTGCTGCTGCTCGACGAGCCGGCCTCGGGACTCGACCCGCGCGCCCGTGTCGAGCTCCGCGAGCTGCTGCGTGAGCTGCGTTCGATGGGCAAGACGATCCTCATCAGCAGCCACATCCTCCCCGAGCTCGAGGAGCTGTGCACGAGCGTCGCGATCATCGATCGCGGCCAGGTCCTTGCCCAGGGACGCGTCTCGGAGATCGAGAAACGGCTTCGGTTCGGTGCGGTCCTCCGGGTTCGGCTCCTTGCCGACGGCGAGGCGCTCGAGGCGGCCCGCGCGCAGCTGGCGGCCGACCCCGATGTCGCCTCGGCCGTCCTCCTCGACGACGGCACGATCGAGCTGGGGTTCCGTGGCGACGACGAGGCGACCGCCCGGCTGCTGAAGGCGTCGGTGGCGGCGGGGATGCCGATCGTGAGCTTCTCGCGCGCCGCGAGCGACCTCGAGGAGCTGTTCCTGCAGGTCACCGCGGCCGACGAGCCCGTGGCCGCGGCGTAGGGAGACGAGCATGGCCGAGATGACCGCAGCGCCGCTCCGCCCGTCGAGCCCGCGCTTCGGCGTGTTCGCCCGCACGATCGGCGGGATCACGGCGATCGGTGTGAAGGAGCTCCGCGGCCGGATGCGCGGCCGGCGTGCCTTCATCATCCTCACGATCTACCTGCTGTTGCTCGGCGGCTTCGCGCTGATGGTCGAGCGCATCATGGAGGCCAGCTTCCTCAGCCCGTTCGCGGGCGCCTCGGCGACCGCCGGTCCGGCGATCGGCCAGGGCGTGTTCGCCGCATTGCTCATGCTCATGACACTGCAGGTCGTGTTCCTCGCGCCGTCGTCCACCGCCGGCGCGATCTCGCTGGAGCGCGAGAAGCAGACGCTCGAGCTTCTGGTCACGACCCCGATCACGTCGCTGGCGATCGTCATCGGCAAGCTCCTGTCGGCGCTGGTGTACGTCTTCCTCCTGATCGCCGCGTCGATCCCGCTGATGGCCGTCGTATTCGTATTCGGCGGGGTCGCGCCGGAGGACGTGATCCGCGGCTACGTCGTGCTGATCGTCACTGCGCTGGGCCTCGGGTCGTTCGGCCTTCTGTGCTCCAGCCTCGTCAAGCGCACCACTGCATCGACCGCGATCACCATCTTCGGTGTCCTCGCGATCACGATCGGAACCGTCTTCCTGCTGATCTTCTGGCAGGCGATGGGCTCGTTCGATGCGAATGGCAACCGGCGGCCTGGTCCGCTCGGCATCCGCACGCCGTCACCGCTCGCGTGGGTCAACCCGTTCATCGCGCAGGCCGACGTGATGTGCAACACCGAGTCGACGTTCGGAGGCGGATGGTGCTCGTTCGTCCAGGGTATCGCCCCATCCAACGACGGCGTGATCATCAATGACGGTGGCATCGTGCCGGTGCCGATGCCGCCGGTCCCCGTCGCGATCCCCGAAAAGGGCTTCGCGCCCGGCGGCGCCGCCGTCGCCATCGACGATGGGGTTCGGGAGGTCGCGCCGAATGACGTGATCGCCCCGGACCAGCAGCCATTCGGCTTCCGACGCGACACGCTGTGGACGAAGAGTGTCGCGGTCTGGCTGGGTCTCTCCGTCATCTTCATCCTGCTGTCCGTCCAAGCTGTGTCGCCGACCAGGCGCTGGCGTCTGCGTCGTGGCGCCGCTCCCCGGAGTCCCTCGTCGTGACGATCGGCGTCCGCCAGCTCTCGTTGCCACGCCGGCCCCGGCCGGTGGACCGCGTCGTCGTCCCGCCCGATCCCCGTCTGGCACTCTCGGGTCCGCTCGATCCGGCTCTGGAATCCATCCGCGGCGAGCTCGCCGGCCATCGGCGTCGCCTCTGGCTGCGTCGGATCGTCCGGCGGGCGTGGTTCGCGTTGGCGGCCATCGCCGTCGGCGAGGCGGTCATCTGGACGATCGCCCGGTTCATCCCGCTCGCATCGGCCCCGATCGTCGCCGCGGCGCTGCCGGTCGCCATCGCGCTGATCCTGCTCGCGGTCGTGATCCGTGCGCGGCCGTCGCTCGGTGAGACGGCGCTGGCCGTCGATGTCGAGGGTGGTCTTGGAGACCGAGTGTCGTCGGCGATGGAGCTCGCGGTCGGGTACCCGGCATCCGCGACCCCGCCGCCTGAGGACCTCGACCTCGATGCGAACACGGCGTCGATCGACGAGGCAGCCGAGACCGACCGATTCGTGCGCAGGCAGCGGCGCGATGCGCTGGCGATCCTCCGGACTGCCCCCGCGATGTTCAAGCCTCGCTGGGCGCGAAACCCGGCGGTCGTGGCGCTCGCAGCCGCCGCGCTGCTCGTGCCCGTCCTCGTCCTGCCGAACCCGCAGGATGCGGTCCTCGCCCAGCAGCGCGACGTAAAGCAAGCCGCGGAGCGTCAGGCCGACCGGATCGATGCCGTCGCTCGCGACCTCGAGGACAAGGGCCGCACGGCCGACGACCCGCGCACCCGGCTCGCGGAGGAGCTTCGTGAGCTCGCCCGACAGTTGCGTTCGAAGCCAGATGAGCTGGCCGCGAACCTCCGCCAGCTCGGCGCGGTCGAGAGCGACATCCGGGCTCGGATCGATCCGGCCACCGAGCAGCGGGCTTCGGCGCTGACGTCGCTCTCTCGTTCGCTTTCCCGCGCCGCCACGGGCAACCCGGACGCGAATCGCGACGGCGATCCCGAAAAGACGCGCGAGGACCTCGACAAGCTCGGCGACAAGCTGGATGAGATGTCGGACGCGGAGCGGCGCGAACTGGCACGCCAGCTGGCCGAGATGCAGTCGACGGCCAAGAGCGCCGACGGCGCTGCTGCGACCGCCCTTCGCGACGCCGCGCAGAGCCTCGCCCAGGGTGACACCGCCGGGGCGCGATCGGCGCTCGATCGGCTCGGCGAAGCGATGACCGGGGCGCAGCAGAACGTCAACGCGAATCGCGACCTGGCGGAGGCGGCATCGCGCTTGCAGGACGCTCGGCGCGACCTGGCGGATGCCGGTCGTCAGGGCCAAGGTCAGCAGGGTCGCGGTCAGGGCCAAGGGCAGGGGCAGGGGCAGGGCCAGCAAGGCAGCCCGCGCCCGAGCGCTTCGGGTCAAGGCCAAGGCCAGGGTCAAGGTCAGGGTCAAGGTCAGGGCCAAGGCCAGGGTCAAGGCCAAGGTCAGGGCCAAGGCCAAGGCCAAGGTCAGATCGGCGGGGGCGGATCGAACGCGCGGTCGC
>DATHTG010000458.1:0-8046 GCA_035463515.1 Candidatus Limnocylindrales bacterium | reverse complement strand
CTGGCCGGACCGCCCATGAGGAACGCCACGAACTTCGTCTGGTGGTCGATCAGCCGGCGCATGTCGACGTCCGCGAAGTAATGAGCAAGCACGTCGTCGTCCAGCACCCGGTCGTAGAACGACAGCACGATCTTGCTCAGCGTGCCGAATCCCCCGACCCTGTCGAACAGCGATGCCACGGACCCAACCCCTTCTGTGTGGCATGCAAAGCCTAGCGCCTACGTGCGGCCGCGTCAGCGGCGTTGCGCTCCAGGTGACGATCGCAGGAGTGATGGCAACGTCCAGGCGGGCTGCTCTCGCAGTGCTGGAGGCTCAGCCCGACTTCCGGGCTAGGGACTGCCCCAATCGGGCGGCGCGCCGACGAGGGCCCGGAGGCTCGAGGCCGAGAGGTCGTCCTTCTGGACGAACCCCAGCGCCGGGCTCGCCGCCACGCGGGAGCCATACGTCGACAGTTCCCGGCTGGAGATCAGGACGATCCCGGGTCGCGGAACCTCCACGGCGAGCCGTTCGGCAAGCTCGAATCCATCCATGTCCGGCAGGCCGATGTCGACCACGACGACGTCCGGTCGGATCTGGCGCACGGCCTCGAGCGCGGCTGCGCCATCGCCGGCCTCGCCGACCACGGCCAGCCCCTCGTCTTCGAGGAGCGCCCGCGCCTGTTGTCGAAAGGGCAAGTGATCATCGACGATCAGAAAGGTGGTCATCGCCGCCATCCTCGCATCGGCTGACACGACGGCCTACAGGGTTATCCCCACATCGGAACGCGGCGCCTGGCCAACCGGTCGCCGCGCCTGGCGGATGGCCGACATCCGGAGCGCAGCCGGAAGCGGCACGTGGGTCGAGGTCCACGTGCCGCTCGAGCTCGCGCCGGAGCCTGTGCCCTGACGGGTCACTCGGTCGCGGTGTCGAGCCCGTCCTGGAGGGTCGCCGCGACATCGGCCGCGTCGATCGCATCCGCGAACGTCAGGAGGAGGACCCGGTCGTTCGCCACGGCATCGCCGGCGCACTCGGGCTGGACGACGAGGAACCGGCGCCCCGTCGCGTCGATCATGAGCTGGTCGCGGGCGTCACATGGGCCGCCGACCCAGGTCAGCCGAATCGTCGTGGGATCTTCGTTTGCCACGGCGACGGTGTACGGCTCGACCGTGGCCCCGTCGCCGGGCGTGCCCGACGCGGCGGCGAGCAGGCTGCCGGATTCGTCGACGATCTCGATCGCGACGTCGTTGCCGGTAGCATTTTCCAGCTCGACGAGGCCG
This sequence comes from Candidatus Limnocylindrales bacterium, assembly GCA_035463515.1. Taxonomy (GTDB): domain Bacteria; phylum Chloroflexota; class Limnocylindria; order Limnocylindrales; family CSP1-4; genus SPCO01. The sequence goes on along the minus strand of DATHTG010000458.1, from coordinate 6,790 downwards.
GGGTTGTCGGAGGCGGCTGCCGGAGCGGCCGTCGCGGCGGGCGCCGGACTCGCGACTGGTGATGCGCCGGTGCCGCCGCAGGCGAAAACGATGACGCCGGCGGTGACGACGAGGGCTGCGATCGGCAGGTGCGGAAGCGTTCGCATCGGATGGACTCCATTTGTCGTGCGGTCGATTGACGGATGCAGCCTGCTTCCGCGAAACGGCGGTGCCATCCGGGCAGTCCCAAGAACGGCGGTTGGGGCTGGCCCTAGCCACGGACCGCGGGGCGTGGCACGATCGCCCGGTCGAGGTCACCGGAGGGAGTAGCGCGTGACCAGTTTCGTCAGGGCCTCATGACGACCCGGATCGTCGTCGCCGACGATTCCCTGCTCGTCCGGCAGGGGATCGTGCACCTGCTCGAGGACGCCGGCTTCGAGGTGGTCGGCGAGGCGGGAAACGTCGACGAGCTCCTCGTCCTGGTCGGCACGGCGGCTCCTGACGTTGCCATCATCGACATCCGCATGCCCCCCACTTTCACGGACGAAGGTTTGCGCGCGCTCGCGACGATCCGCGAGCGACAGGGCGCATCCATCGGCGTCCTCGTCCTCTCGCACCACACCGAGCCCGCCTTCGCGCTGCGCCTGATCCAGGACGGGGCGGGAGGCACCGGGTACCTCCTGAAGGATTCGGTGGCGAACCTGGACGACCTCGCGGACGCCGTTCGCCGCGTCGCGCGGGGCGGAACCGTCGTCGATCCGGCGGTCGTGGCTCCGCTGGTGGGATCGAAGGGGTCCCGGCCGGACCGTCTCGCCGAGCTGACCGAGCGCGAACGGGAGGTCCTCGAGCTCATGGCCGAAGGCCGCTCGAACCAGGCGATCGCCGACCGGATCTTCGTGACCGGCAAGACAGTCGAGGCGCACATCGCCTCGATCTTTTCGAAGCTCGACCTGATCCCGGCTCCCGACGACCACCGCCGCGTCCTGGCCGTCCTGGCGTTCCTCGAGTCCTGAGCGACTGGGGCTAGCCCCACCCGGCGATCTCGGGCGCACTCCGATGCCCGCGCGCCGCCTCCCTCCTACGGTCGGGCCACGCACCGCAGGGAGGTAACACCTTTGGCAGCACTCGCGCTTCGACGCTTCGCAGTCTTCGGAGCTCCACTTGGTCTGGGCACTCTTGCCGCGGTCCATCCGATCCTCGCGGACCGGATGATCCCGGCAGACCAGCTGGGCATCTGGACCCTCATCCACACCGCGCAGATCCCGCTCGCCGCGCTGCTCGGCGTCTCCGTCCTGCTGCTGCTCGACGGCGTCGACGGGTTCGAGGCCAGGGCTGCCCGGCTGGCCGTCGTTCCCTGGATTGCGGCGTTCGCCGCGTTCGACGGCCTCGCCGGTCTCGCCACGGGCGCGCTGTCCGAGTACGCATTCGCGAATCCGGACGCCACCGTGGTCCTCCTCGACGCCGCGCGCTTCCTCACGGACTCGCCGGTCGTCGCCGCAGGCCTCCCGCTCATGGCGCTTGCCTTCGGGCTCGTGGCATTCGGCGGAGCAGGCATCGCGCTCCACTCGAATCACCTCGGCACGGCACCGGCCATCGCGCTGGGAGCGGGCGGGGTCGCGTGGACGTTCATCCACCCCCTGGTCGGGGCTCCGGCCATGGCCCTGTTCGCGTTCGGCGCGTTCATGGCCGAGCGGCGGTCGGCTGGGCGGTCAACCGCCCGCCTGGTCGCTGCCAGCGACGTGCCGGCCTAGGCCGGCGACCCATGCACGACAGGAAGGGAAACGCATCCATGCGACTGCTCAGGAATCTGGCCCGCCGAAGGCTCCGCACGGGGCTGACGATCACGGGCATCACCATCGGGATCTGGGCGCTCGTCGTCTTCAGCTCGATGGCCAACAAGGTCGACGCACTGGTATCCGGCGGCAGCGACTTCTACGCCGGAAAGATCACCGTCAGCGACGGCGGGTTCGGCGGGATCGGCGGCCAGCCGATGTCGCTCAACCAGCTCGACGAGCTGCTGGTGATCGATGGCGTCGACGTCGTCGTCCCCACGGTCACGATGATCGCGAGCGAGATCCAGGGCGTGTCATTCGGGCCGCCCGACCAGATCTACGGCACCCCGATCGGGGCCGATCAGGGACACGAGACCTACACTCCTCTGCTCGCCCAGGGCCGGTCGCTGACCGTCGAGGACGAGGGCCGGGACGTCGCCGTCCTCGGCACGTCGATTGCCGCCAAGCGGGCGGTGACAGTGGGTGACACGATCACCCTGGAGAACCGACCGTTCGAGGTCGTCGGCATCCTCGAGCCCACGTTGTCGACGCCGGACGTCACGATCGCCGTGCCGTTCACGACGGCCCAGGGCCTCGTTCACGCCGACCTGTCCGGGGTCATCCGCGATCAGATCGAGCCGGCCAGGCTGGCCACGTCGTTCGTCGTCTTCCCGGCCGCGGGCGTGGACCACGAGGTGGTCGCCGAGGCGATCGAAAGCCGGTTCCCGGGCCAGACGGCGCTCACGGGCAAGGCCTACGACCAGACCGTCGGGAGCTCCGTCGCAATGTTCAACTCGATCATCGTCGGCATCGGGCTCGTGAGCCTGATCGTCGGCGGGCTGTCGGTGATCAACACGATGGCGATGTCCGTCGCTGAGCGGACCCGCGAGATCGGGGTCAAGCGGGCAATCGGCGCGCACCGTCGCCGGATCATCCGCGAGCTCGTCACCGAGGCCGGCGTCATCGGCGCGATCGGCGGCCTGCTCGGCGTAGCCCTCGGCGCGTTGGTCGTATTCCTCGTCAATGAAGGCGGCCGCTCGTCCGGGACGGTGCTGTTCGACTTCACCGCGGGGACCGCCATCTACGCCTTGACCTTCTCGACCGTTCTCGGCGCGATCGCCGGGATCGTCCCCGCCTGGAACGCCGCACGGCTCGATCCCGTCGCCGCGCTCCGCTACGAATAGGAGTCCCACGACATGACGCTCCTCGAAGCACGCAACGTGCGCAAGTCCTATCGGCTCTCCAAGTCCAACGTCGTCGAGGCCCTGCGCGGCGTCGACGTGACGATCGACGACGGCGAGATGGTCGCGATCATGGGCCCATCGGGCTCCGGCAAGTCGACCCTCATGCACGTCCTGGGCCTTCTCCATGCCCCCGACGAGAACCACGGCCCCGCGCCGGAGCTGCACTTCGGCGGGCGTCGGGTGATCGGCCTGTCAGATCGTGAGCGGACCCGGATCCGGGCGACGGAGATGGGTTTCGTGTTCCAGGCGTTCAATCTCATCGCGACGATGTCGGCCACGGAGAACGTCGCGCTGGCCGCGGAATACGCCGGTTCATCGGCATCGGCGGCGCGAACCGCCGCTCTCGAAGCACTGGACCTGGTCGGGCTTGCCGATCGTGCCGGCCATCGACCGTCGGAGTTGTCCGGGGGCGAGCAGCAGCGGGTCGCCCTGGCCCGGGCGCTCGTCAACCGGCCGCGGCTCGTCATCGGCGACGAGCCGACGGGCAACCTGGACAGCGCTCGATCGGCCGAGGTGCTCCGTCAGCTCCGTCGGCTGAACCGCGATCACGGCCAGACGTTCCTCATCGTCACCCACGACCCCGAGGTCGGCGAAGCCTGCGACCGGATCATCCGGATGCGCGACGGCCTCGTCGTCAGCGACGGCCGCGCTGCGGATGCGACCGTCGCGGCCTGAACCCGACGAGCGTGCGGGACAGGGACGGGCCGGGCGGCAACGCCCGGCCCGTGTCCTTGCCCGCGGGCGGCCACTAGCCGAACCGTCCTCCGCGTGGGACGATCACCACCTGGGGGGGAGGGAGAGTATGGTCGCGAGCGCGTCCCCCAGGAGCGCGACCGGTCACTGGTGGCAGTGGCTCGTCATCGCCGCATGCGTGGCGGCCGTCGTCAGCGCGACGACGACCCTGGTGCTCCTGGGCTATTCCGCTGAGGCGTTGGTCCCGCCGGTCGCCGCCTACTGCGGCGGGTACCTCGTGGCGGGGTCCATCGCATGGATCCGCCGGCCACGCAACCCCGTGGGGCCGGTCATGCTCGCGACGTCCGTCGCGATCAGCCTGTCCTTCTTCGCGCTCCATCCCGAGCCGCTCGTTTGGCGCCTGGCCGGGCTGAGCGGGAGCCTCGCGAACCTGCTTGTCGCCTGGGTGATGCTCGCGGCTCCGACCGGACGGTTGTCCTCGGGATCCGGCCGGTTCGTTCTCGCCGCGTTCGCGATCGTGGTCGTCCTCGTTGCCGTGCTGGAAGACCTGTCGACCCGACGGGTGGTCTTCGCGGCGGGCGTGCTTGTCTCGCTCCTCCTGGCCGCGATCGTGTTCCGGCGGTGGCTGACCGCCAGCGCGCCGTCCCGGCGGTCGCTGGCCCCGGTAGTGGTCGCCGGAATGACGGCGGCCCTCGTCCACGCGCTCGACTTCGGGGCCGGCGTGTTCCTCATCGCGGTCACCCCGGGTTCCCCGATCTACGTGGCGGACACGCTCACCCGGACGCTCGTCCCGTTCGGATTCCTGCTCGGTCTCCTGCGCCTGCGGATGGCGCGCGGCGCGGTGGCCGAGATCGTCGTCGAGCTCGGTGGGACACCGACGCCTCACCGGCTTCGCGAGGCGCTTGCAGAGGCCCTCGACGACCCGACGCTCGGCGTCGCGTATTGGTCCGAACCCTTCCGGACGTACCTCGACGCGAGCGGCGATCCGGTCGACCTCGAGACGGGCGCGGCCGGCCGCGCCGTCACGCTGCTCGAGCGTGAAGGCCGGCCGCTGGCGGCGATCCTCCATGACCCCGCCCTCGCGGAGGACCCCGGTCTCGTCGCTGCCGTCGGTGCGGCCGTCCGCCTGGCGGTTGACAACGAGCGGCTGACCGCGGAAGTGCGATCGCAGCTCGAGGAGGTCCGCGCGTCTCGATCCCGGATCGTCGAGGCATCCGATGCCGAGCGACGACGGGTGGAACGAAACCTCCACGACGGCGCCCAGCAGCGACTCGTCGCGCTGTCGTTCGCGTTGCGCCGAGCGCAAGCGCAATTGGCTGCGGACCCGCGGCCGGAGTTGCGTTCGACGCTCGAGGCAGCCGCAGAACAGCTCAAGGCCGCCCTCGAGGAACTCCGCGAGTTGGCCAGGGGAATCCATCCGGCGATCCTCACCGAAGCGGGGCTGGGACCCGCCGTGCGATCGCTCGCGCGGGAGTCGCCCATCCCCGTCACACTTCGTCTCGAGGCGCCCGAGGAGCTGCCGGATGCGGTCGCTGCGGCCGCCTATTTCGTGGTTGCCGAGGGATTGGCCAACGTCGCCAAGTACGCGTCCGCCACCCGTGCCAGCGTCACCGTCGAAGTCGACGGCCGGCTTCTGCGGGTCGAGGTCGCCGATGACGGCCGCGGTGGCGCGGATCCGGCGGCCGGCTCGGGTCTGCGCGGTCTGGCCGACCGGGTCGCGGCCCTCGGTGGCCAGCTCGACGTCCGGAGTCGGGCGGGGGAGGGGACCCGGCTCGTGGTGCTACTGCCGTTGGCCGGCACCGTCGATGACGACTCGAGTCGACGGCGACCCTAGACGCCAGGCGGCGAGGGATCCGGCCGCGCTCGTCGCCCTCTTCCTCGACACCGCCCGATGGGCTCTCACGTGCGGGGCAGTCTCCGACGTCGATCGACTCGGGTCGCTCTCGTGTACCGGCGCCGGCCAGGTCCGAAGTGGTCCGAGCCGACGATAACGCCTAGGATGACGTGAGCGGGACGGCGACGGCCCGCGAGGGGTGTGTCGCATGTCCCGCGCGAGCGGTGACTGCGCGATGAACAGACTGCGACACGATCTCGACTTCGTCGTCAGCGTCGGCCTGCTCGCGACGGGCCTCGTGACGGCAGCGACGGGACTGGTCTCGGACCTCTGGGACCTCAACGACTTCTGGTACCACACCGTCTCCGGCTACCTGATGGGCGCCTTCGCGATCGGACACGTGGCGCTCAACTGGGGCCGGCTCGTCGCGTACGGCCGCCACCGCGCCCTGTCGCTCGCGGGACGGAAACCCAGCATCCCGGCGACCAGGCCGATCTCGCCGCGTGTCCATGACGACGTGGAGCCGACGCGACCCGAGAGCTGGCTCGGCAGGGCAGTGCTTTCCAGGCGCGGCCTGTTCGGGATGGCGATCGGCGGGTTCGGTGGCTGGCTGGTTGGTCGCGGACTCCGACCCCCGCCGATCATCGAGGCAGGCTCCGACGTGGGCGTCGTCTATCACCAGTGGAGCAAGCCCGGCATTCTCGACGCACTCGGAACGGTCGGGCACTGGGGGCAGCCCGTCGAGCTCTACAAGGTCCATCGGGGTGCAGCCCGTGTCCCGCTCCCCAAGGTGAGCGACGAGGCACTCGCGTCCGGACCGCCGGCCGGGACTGTCATCGCCGCGCGGCGGTCGACCCGGACCTATGCACCGACGTCGATGACGCTGGAGGAGCTGTCGCGACTGCTGTTCCTGACGAGCGGCATCACGTCAACGCTGCACGGCAACGCGCGCCGCGCCGCGCCGTCATCAGGCGCGCTCTACCCGATCGAGGTCTATCCGGTCGTGCATCGGGTCGATGGCGTCGAGCCTGGCGTCTACCACTACGACGTCCGGAACCACGCCCTCGAGCTGCTGCGGCCCGGGGACTTCCGTTCCCAGGTCGTCGAGCAGGGCATCGCCCAGGAGTTCCTGGGCGCCTGCGGTGTCGTGCTGTTCCTCACGAACATCCTCCAGCGGATGCGGCCGAAATACCAGGACCGGAGTTACCGCTACGGCCTCCTCGAGGCGGGCCACGTCGGCGAGAACGCGTACCTGGCGGCAGCATCCA
>DATHTG010000457.1:0-4636 GCA_035463515.1 Candidatus Limnocylindrales bacterium | reverse complement strand
GAATGGCGGAGAGGGCGGGATTCGAACCCGCGACGGGTTTCCCCGAACCGCATTTCCAGTGCGGCGCCATAGTCCACTAGGCGACCTCTCCCGGACACGTCAGGACCGGTCGGATCGCGCCGACCGGTCCATCGGTACGAGTGCTGGCGGAGAGGGCGGGATTCGAACCCGCGGTGCTTTCGCACACCGCTTTTCGAGAGCGGCACCATCAACCACTCGGCCACCTCTCCGCGGGAGAGGATACCAAACGAGGTTCCGCCGACCCCCGACGCCGGTCGGTCAGGACCGAGATGTCGCGGCGAAGAGCGCCTCCGCCTCGTCGCGGCGGATGCCGCTCACGACCTTGATCCGGCGCGGCAGCGACGAGTGCTGCGCGAGCTGGATGACCGACCCGGCCGCCCCGTCTCGGTGGTTCGGGACCGCGTACACGAGCGCCTCGACATCGCTCTCGAGCAGCGCCCCGACGCACATCGCGCACGGCTCGACGGTGGAGAAGATGGTGGCATCCGCGAGCCTGGTCCGACCGAGACGCCGGGCCGCCTCGCGGAGGGCGACGACGACCGCGTGTGCGGTCGGGTCGTCGGCTTGCTCGACCCGGTCATGAGCCCGCGCGACCATCGCGTCGTTCACGACGGCGACCGCAGCGAACGGCCGCTCTCCTCGCTCGATGGCCAACTGCGCTTCTGCGAGCGCCTCGCCCATGAACAGCTCGTAGTTCAACGATCGATGCTAGCAGACGCCTATCGCGCTCCCGGTCGACTCGGCGACGCAATCGCAACCCAGGCGACCCGTCGCGAGACGCTACGATTCGCTCCGCATGTCGACCCCCAGACGTATCGGTGTCCTGACCGGCGGCGGCGACGTACCCGGGCTCAACGCCGTCATCAAGAGCGTCGTCTATCGAGCGACCGAAGGCGGCGATGAGGTCATCGGCATCCGCCGTGGCTGGGAGGGCCTCACGCACGTCCAGCCCGAGCTCCCTGACGGCGGCGGCACGGGCTACGTCCGCCGACTCGACCGGACCAATACCCGGACGATCGAGCGCACCGGCGGCACGATCCTCCACACCTCGCGGACGAACCCGCGCAAGATGCGTGCGAAGGCACTGCCGCCGTGGCTGCCCGACGCCGATCGATCGAGGTATGCGGTCGGCGACGACCTCTTCGACCTGACGCCGCTCGTCCTCGACCACCTTGGATCGCTCGGGATCGACGTCCTTGTCACGATCGGTGGCGACGACACGCTCTCGTACTCGCAGGTCCTCGCCGACGCGGGCGTCCCGTTGATGGCGATCCCAAAGACGATGGACAACGACGTCCAGGGGACCGAGTACTGCATCGGCTTCTCGACGGCGATCACCCGCGCCAAGGAGGCGATCAACCGCCAGCGGACGACGCTCGGCTCCCACGAACGGATCGGCGTCTTCCGCATCTTCGGCCGAGATGCGGGCTTCTCGGCGCTGTACACCGCATACGTCACATCCGCCCGCTGCGTCATCCCCGAGGCGCCATATGACCTCGATGCGCTCGCGCGACTCCTGAAGGCGGACCATGCCGACAACCCGAGCCACTACGCCTTCGTCGTCACTGCCGAGGGCGCGATCTGGCAGGGCGCCCACATGAGCGACGTCGGAGAGGCGGATGCGTTCGGCCATCGCCACAAGGCGAACGTCGGGGAGGCACTCGCCTACGAACTGCGGGCGCGGACCGGCATCGAGACACTTGCCTCGGAGCTCACGTACGACCTCCGCTCTGGCGAACCCGATTCGGTCGACTCGATGGTCGCCACGACGTTCGCGAACGTCGCCATGGACCTGATCCAGGACGGCGTCTCGGGCAGGATGGTCGCGATCCAGGACGGCAAGTACGCGCACACCGTCCTGCCCGATCCCGCCCTCGGGCCCCGGAAGGTCGACGTGCCGGTCATGTACAACGCCGACCGGTTCCGGCCGCGTTACGACGGCAAGCTCGGCGACCCGATGCTGCTCGTCGGCCTCGACTAGCGCGCCTTGGCGGGCATACCCCGCTAGTCGTCGAGGCCTGACAGCCCCCTGATCGACCGCGCGAGCGCCGACATGTCGTCGTCGGCGTGGCCGTTGCTGATGAGCCCGTTCTCGAGCTGGGCGGCGAGGGCCGAGACGGGCAGCGTCGCCCCGAGCTGGGCGGCGAGGTCGAGCGCGATGGCGAGGTCCTTCCGATGGAGGGCGACCTTGAACCCGAGCGGGTAGTCGTTATCGATCATCCGTCCGCTCCGGTTCGTCAGCACCCAGCTCTGCGCCGCGCCGCCGCTCAGCGCGCCGACCACCTGCTCGACGTCAAGGCCGGCTTTGATGGCCAGGACGATGCCCTCTGCGACCCCCAGGTACGCCCCGGCGAGGATCACCTGGTTGACCGCCTTCACGGCCTGGCCGGCGCCGATCGGGCCGACGTGGGTGATGGTCCGACCGAGGGCGTTGAGCACGGGACGGGCGTGCTCGACATCGCGTTCATCACCCCCGACGAAGATCGTCAGCGTGGCGTTCCTGGCACCTTCGCTGCCACCCGACACAGGCGCATCGACCATGCGCAGCCCGTGCTCCCGAAGGCGGGCCGCGAAGTCCCAGCTTCCCGAAGGGGCGATCGTCGAGCAGTCGACGACCAGCGTCCCGGCTCGGGCCGCCGACGCGACGCCATCGTCGCCGAAGAGCACGGCCTCGACGTCCGGGGTATCGGACACACAGATGACGACGATCGGCGTGTCCGCGACGGCCGCCGCCGGGGTTGCGGCCATCTCGACTCCGAGGTCCGCGAGGTCCGGGGCGCGGCCCGCGGTGCGGTTCCACGCGGTGACCGGGAACCCGGCGCGAGCGAGATTGGCGGCCATCGCAGCGCCCATCGTGCCCAAGCCGAGGAACGCGACCTTGTCCATGCCGGCCATGGTACGTGGCCCCCGACGTCGCCCGCGGTCGCCGGCGACTAGTGCGGCCGGCGCCGCCGATCGTTGAGGACGTTCGAGCGCTGGACCTCGAGCGCTGTCGCCTCGGCGGCGGCGAGCTGGGTCGCCTGGGACGGCCTGCCGTGGCATGTCCCGACGCCAGAGTCCGTGAACGTCTTGCCGGCCACCGGCACGAACTGGAAGTCGTACGACGTCGCGTGGAGCGTCAACTTCAGGACGCCATGGGTGTCGTCGCGTCGGACCTCGCTGTTCGCCATCACGGTCGTGCCGAAGGTGTTCAGCGCGGTGCCGCCTGTGCCGACGACGAACTCGCGGATCCCGAAGGACGGGTCCGCGGTGCCGGCCGAGGTCTGCGGCGCGAAACGTTCGTACAGGTGCTGGTGGCCGTTGATGATGATCTCCGCTCCCGCGTTGTACAGCTCCGTCCACAGCGTCGCGTATGGACCATCGGGCGTTGAGCGCCTCGACGTAAACCGGGGGTGGTGGAAGATCGCGACCGTGCAGCTGGCCGAGCTGGCAGCGAGGTCGCTTCGGAGCCACGCGACCTGCGGGCTGTTCGGGCCGCAGCCGGCGGACGCGGTCCCTCCACCGAGGATCGAGCAGTTGCTGTTCAGCACGACGACGTGCCAGCCCGATACGTCGAAGCTGTACCAGCCCTCGTCTGGGTCGCCGGCGACGGCCCCGAAGTAGTCAAAGTACGGCGTCGCGACTCCGTTGATGTACTCGTGGTTGCCGGCGGCCGGCTTGGTCCGCCCCTTGTGGCGTCCCCAGGTCGAGTCGTAGCACGTGGCGTAGCTCGCGGCCGTGCCGTCCGGATAGGTGTTATCCCCGGCCGTGTACACCGTTCCGGAGATGCCATCGAGCAGGACGGCGGTCGCCTCATCGGTCGTCCGGTTGCAGTCGGCGATATCACCCGCACCGACGAGGACGTTGCCGCCGCCAGACGCCGGTGGGTTCACGGTGATCGTGCGTGTCGCCGGTGAGCCGGCGCCCGCGCCGTTGCTCGGCGTGAGCGTGGCGGTGTACGTCCCAGCGGCCGCGTAGGTGTGCGTCGGGTTCTGGGCCGTCGAGGTGTTGCTCGGACCGGAGTCGGGATCGCCGAAGTCCCACGCCCAGGCGGTGGGGCCATTGGTCGACTGGTCCGTGAACGTGACCGTCAGCGGTGCCGTGCCATCCGTCGGCGAAGCGGCGAACGCGCCGACCGGGGCGACCGGCGGCCCGGAGGGACCGGCCGTGATGACGAGCTCCGGCCTGTTGGAGGTCGCGTTCCGGCTGTTGACGATCAGGCTGTCCGTTCCGATGTTCACGCCCTTCAAGCCGTAGGTGATCAGGTTGCCGGGCGTCGCGCCGGTGGTCGGGAGGTTGATCTCGACGTATGCGTTCGTTGCTGACGGCGTCGACGTCGCGAGCGCAGCGCCGCTGATATCCGGTTTGTTGTTCCAGTTGATCGTCGCCTCGTTCCAGCTCGTGTCGCCGACGAGGTAGACCCCCTGGAGGTTCTTCGTCGCGTCCGTGACGAAGAGGCGAAGCTTCAGCGCGGCCACCGATCCGACCGACGATGGGATCGAGAACTTCAGGTACGAGCGGTAGATGGTGCCGGAGCTCGGCTCGCGCGTCCGGATGGTGGTCGCCGAGCCGTAGTTCGTGGTCGGCGAGTCGGACTTGACCTGCGCATCGGCGACCGGGTTGATCGTCGTAGACC
>DATHTG010000456.1:0-2628 GCA_035463515.1 Candidatus Limnocylindrales bacterium | reverse complement strand
GTCCTCGGCATCCATGACGGCTGGGTCGATGAGGTGCTCCGGACGGGCCAGGCCCGGGCGTGGTCGGACGCGCGGACCGACGCCAATGCCGGGGTGGAGCGTTACGCCGGCATCGTCGACTTCGCCGGTGACCTCGTCGCGCCGCTGAGCCACCACGAACGCGTCATCGGCGCCCTGTCTGCCTGCACCCGCGACCCGCGTGACTGGACCGACGGCGAGATCGCGTTCCTGACGACCCTCGCCACGCACGCGGGCATCGCTCTCACGAACGCCGAGCTCTTCGAGCAGACCGAGGCGAAGGCGGCCCAGCTGGCCGTGCTCCAGGCGGCGTCGGGTCGACTCAGCCGCGCGACGTCGGTCGAGGCGGTCGGCCGGGCCGTCGTCGAGGAGACGCGCCGCATCATCGACTACCACAACGCCCGGGTGTACCTGCTCGAGCCGCCCGATCTCGTCGTCCCGATCGCCTTCGAGGGCCGGGTCGGCGCCTACAACGAGGTGGACCTGGACCTGCTGCGCTGCAGGCTCGGCGAGGGGTTCACCGGATGGGTGGCACTCAACGGCGAGCCGTTGCTCATCAATGACGCGAATGGCGACGGGCGCGGAGCGACGATCGCGGGCACCGACGACATCGATGAATCGATGCTCGTCGTCCCGATGCGGTACGACGAGGCGACCGTCGGCGTCATCACCCTCTCGAAGCTCGGCCTCGACGGCTTCTCTGCCGACGACCTGCGGCTGCTGACGATCCTCGCCGACCACGCCGCGACGGCCGTCGAGACGGCTCGCCTCCTGAGCCGGAGCCAGGACCTCGCCCGCGAGCTGCGTCGCCTCCTCGATATGAGCGGTGAGCTGTCGGAGAGCCTCGATCCCCGCCAGGTCGCGAACCTCATGGCCGGCCATCTCGCGCGCGCGATGGGCGTGGACGAGTGCGCGATCAGCTACTGGGATCGCCCATCGGGCCGGGTCGAGTCGCTCGGCTACTTCCCGGCGCTCCGGCTCGACCAGATGGAGCCGTTCTTCGAAGTCGCGGGCTTCCCCGAGACGATGCGCGTCCTCGAACGTGGCGTGACCGTGATCATCGACGCTGACGATCCGGGTGCCGATGAGGCAGAGGTCGCCCTTCTGCGTCGGGACGGGATCCGGATGCTCGTCATGCTCCCACTCGTCGCGAAGGGCCAGGCGATCGGGCTGGTCGAGCTGTTCTCGAGGGCGTACGTCAGCTGGGACGCGCAACAGCTCGAGGTCGCGCGAACGATGGCCAACGAAGCCGCGATGGCGCTCGAGAACGCGCGGCTGTACGAGGAGGCGCGAAAGCGGGCGGACCGCGACCCGCTGACCGGCTTCTTCAACCACCGCTACCTGCACGAGCGGATGGGTGAGGAGGTCGTGCGAGCGCAGCGGAACAAGCGCCCGCTGAGCGTGATGATGCTCGATCTCGACGACTTCAAGCTCGTGAACGACACGTTCGGGCACCTGTTCGGCGACCGCGTGCTGACCTGGGCCGCGGAGCTCATCCGAGCGACGTTGCGCGCCTCCGACGTACCGGCACGGTACGGCGGCGACGAGTTCGCCGTGATCCTGCCCGAGACCGACGCGGACGAGGCAGCCCACGCCGCCCACCGCATCCTCGACGCCTTCCGCGACCAGCCGTTCGTCGGTGAGCAGCGGGGTCCCGTGCCGATCGCCGCGTCCATCGGCACGGCGACCTTCCCCGCGGCAGGACGGACCGCGACCGAGCTCATCGCTGCGGCAGACCGTGCCCTGTACCAGGTCAAACGCGAGGGCCGCCACGTGCGAGCCACGATCGACCAGGACGGAAGTACCACCGAGCCGTAGGCATCGGGTACTAGCCCCGACAGTGGACGCCGCCGTCCGACGGCCGCATCCTTGATTCCCGACGTGACCCGATCCACACCGCGCACCGTGCGCCCGATGGATCCGTCGGATCGCCGGATCCGCCGGTCCTGGTGGACCTTCTCCGGCGCGTTCCTCCTCCTGACCGCGATCTTGCTGTCGAGCGCGCTCCAGCCGGGCGCATCACTGGTCGACCGGGGGGTCCTGCTGCTCCTCGTCGTCGCCGGCGTTGCCGCGCTCGTGCAGCGGTCAGCCGTGGCCGATCTCGACCGGCGTCGCCGGGGCGAAGCAGAGTCGTTCGCTCGGATCCTGAGCGGTCTGTCGAGATCGATGTCACCCGACGCGATCGTCGATGCGATCGCGAAGGAGCTCGGCAGCGTGACCAAGGCCGACCACGTGGTCGTGGTCCGCCGTGACGAGTCGGGACGCTCGCTCTCGGCGCATCTCGTCAGCCTCCGGCCCGGGATCCCGCCGCACTCGACCCCGCTGCCGATCGGCGATCTGGACGATCCGATCCGCGGTCGCCACGCGACGCCCTCGGAGATCGCCGATCGCATCGGTCGCCGCGCCCGAGCGGTCTACGGCCTCGGGGTCGTGCTCGCCGCGCCGTTGGCGACGGGTGACGAGGTCCTCGGGGCGATCGTCCTCTCCCGGCGGGTCGGGACGACGTGGCCCCAGTCGACGCGGCGCCTCCTCAATGGCGCCGCAGTCGAGGCCTCCGCCGCGCTTGCCCGGACCGGTTCCCACCCTGATGCCGAGGCCGCGGCCTCGACC
>DATHTG010000455.1:0-7167 GCA_035463515.1 Candidatus Limnocylindrales bacterium | reverse complement strand
CCTTCCACAGCAGGAACAGGCCACCGCCGATCAGGATCAGGTCGCGCCACGAGAACTCGAAGTCGGCGAGCGTGAACGCCGGCTGGGTCAGGCCGATGATCCAGGTGATCGTCAGCAGGAGCGCGATCCGCATCCCCATCGCGAGACCGAGACCCACCCGACGCGCGCGGTCTCGCTGCGCTTGCGGCAGCCGCGTGATGAGGATCGAGATGAAGATGACGTTGTCGATGCCGAGCACGATCTCGAGCACGGTCAGCGTCAGCAGCGCGACCCACGTCTCGGGGTCGCTGATCAGGGCGATGAGGTCCATGTCGTCGAGGATACCCGGGCGCAGCCCTCGCGGGCCGGCGAGGCCGGCAGCGGTACGATGACCGGGCTGTGACAGCCTCTCGATCGCTCGGTCGCTCCCTCCCGGTCCTCGACGTCCTGGCGCCGTCGCCCGCCCCGGCGTCCCGCGCACCACGGGTGCCGCAGGACCAGCGCCTCGCCGAATACCGCCCGGAGCCGGCGGCGTTGCCGCGCTTCCACATGTGGACGCTCGGCTGCCAGATGAACCGCAGCGACTCCGAGGAGATGGCCGGGCGGCTGTTGTCCGTCGGTTGCGAGGAGGCGCCGTCGATGGATGCGGCCGATCTCGTCGTGATCAATACGTGCGCGATCCGTGAAGGAGCGGAGCAGAAGGTCATCGGGCGGCAGGGCCACCTCGCTCGGCTGAAGTCGACGAGTCCCGGGATGCGGGTCGTCATGACCGGCTGCGCCGTCCGCGAGGCGGAGCGCGACGGACTGCGACGGCGCTTCCCGGCCGTCGACCTCTTCCTGCGGCCGGATGAGGAGCCGGAGCTCGTCGATCGACTCGGGCTGGCGTCGGCGCAGGGCGTCATCGGGACGGTCGGCGCGACGACGACCGTGGGCCGTGCTGTCGTGGGCGCGGCGGACAACCTGTCCGGGACACGGGCACGCGCCGTGGGGGAGGGGACCGTCGCTCGCGGCTCGGCGATCAGCGCCTGGCTGCCGATCATCTATGGCTGCGACAAGACGTGCACGTATTGCATCGTCCCCTTCAGCCGCGGCCCGGAACGGAGCCGCCCGTTCGACGACATCCTCGACGAGGCACGCAGTCTCGCGGCCAGCGGCTACCAGGAGGTGACGCTGCTGGGTCAGAACGTCAACTCCTACGGTCACGATCTCCGACCCGAGCCGCGCTTCGCACACGTCGATGCCGAGCGCTGGGCGGGCCGCCGCCTCGATCTCCACGGTCGGCCCGACCTCGCGGAGCTGATCCGCGCGATCGACGCGCTCCGGACCGCAGACGGCCGGCCGGCGATCCCGCGGCTCCGCTTCGTGACGTCGCATCCCTGGGACCTGTCCGACCGACTCATCGCCGCGCTCGCCGACTGCCCGAGCGTTTGTGAGCACCTGCACCTGCCGGTCCAGAGCGGCGACGACGCCGTCCTCCGCCGGATGGGTCGCCAGTACACGATCGAGCACTACCGCGAGCGTCTGGACCGGATCCGTGATGCCGTGCCAGGCATCACCGTGTCCACGGACGTGATCGTCGGCTTCTGCGGGGAGACCGAGGCCCAGTTCGGGCGGACGCTCGAGCTCCTCGAGACGGTCCGTTACGACCAGGTCTTTGCCGCGGCGTACTCGCCGCGACCGGGGACACCGGCGACGAAGCTCGCCGACGATGTGCCACCCGACGTCAAGCGGCGACGGCTGAACCAGCTCCTGGCGCTCCAGGAACGGATCGGGCTGGAGCGGAACCAGGCGTGGCTGGGCCGCGAGGTCGACGTCCTCGTCGATACGGTCGTTCCGCCGCGCAGCCACGACCACGACGCCGGCGATGACGCCGCCGTCAGGGCCCGTGTCTCCGGCCGAACGCGTGGCAACAAGCTCGTCCACATCGAGGCCGACCCGTCCATCCTCGGCCGAGCCGTCGCGGTCCGGATCGACCACGCCGGCCCCTACGCGCTGCGGGGGACGCTCCTCTCGGATTAGCCGCAGAAGGTGCGTTGACGCGCGGGGGACGCGCCATTACCGTGCAACCCTCCGGAGGAGTTCCCTGCACGGACCGTCCGGGTGGATGGTGGTGCGGTGCATCACGGGTCCGTCACATGGTCGAGGAGGATTTTGCGCCATGGACTATTCCCGGCTTGACTTGGTGCGTCGATCGGCGACGCCTGTCGAACTGGACCTCGTGGAATCGTTCGCGCAGGGCCGGATCACCCGGCGCCAGTTCGTGAAGCGCGCGGCGGTCATCGGCCTGTCGCTGCCCGCGGTGAGCATGGTCATCGCGGCGTGCAGCCAGGGCGCCCCGAGCAGCGCCGCGCCGTCCGCGTCGGGCGGCGAGCCGAGCGCGAGCGCGTCGGCAAGCGCACCAGCGGCGAGCGGTGGCTCGATCAAGGTCGCGATCCAGCGGCCGGTCCAGGTCGACCCGATCAACATGCAGGACCTCGGCGGCTACGGCGTCGTGGCCCAGTGCTTCGAGTTCCTGGCGACGCTCAGCGAGGACGGCACGGACATCGCGCCCGGTCTTGCCGAGAAGTGGGAGGCCAACGACGACGGCTCCGTCTGGACGTTCAACCTGAGGCAGGGCGTCAAGTGGCAGGACGGCAAGGACTTCACCGCCGACGACGTCGTCGCGACGATGGGACGCCTCGTCGCTGCCGGTAACTCCGGCCTGAAGGGCGTCATCGATGACAAGTCCGCTGTCGCGACCGATGCGAACACGGTGACGTTCAACCTGCTCAGCCCGAACGGCAACTTCCCGTATCTCGTCTCGGTGTTCAACGCTCAGACCGTCATCACGCCGAAGGACTACGCGACCGGCACGACGCTCGACGCGATGCCCAACGGTACCGGTGCGTGGAAGCTGAAGTCGTTCGACACATCGACCGGCGCGACGTACGAGCGCAACCCGGACTGGTGGGGTGGCCAGACGCCGCTGGATACGCTCGAGTTCGTCTTCTTCGATGAGACCGGCCCGATGGTCACCGCCTACCAGGGCGGCCAGGTCGACTGCATCGTGCAATTCGACGTCCTGTCGGGCGAGGCGCTGCTCGACGACCCGAACACGAACGTCATCGCGACCCGCGCCGCGCTGCATCGGCAGATCTGGATGCGCGTCGACGAGGGCCAGTTCGCGAAGAAGGAAGTCCGCCAGGCCTTCGCCTTCTCGCTCGACCGCGACGCGATGATCCAGCAGCTGTTCAATGGCCGGGCCGACATCGGCAACGACCACGTCATCGCGCCGATCTACCCCTACTTCGACGACAGCGTGCCGCAGCGCACGCGTGACGTCGAGAAGGCGAAGTCGCTGCTCGGCGGGCAGACGATCACCGCGACCCTGCATGCCGGTCAGCTCCTCGAGATCCCCGACCTGGCGGTGCTCATCCAGAGCAATGCCAAGGAGGCCGGCTTCAACCTCGATCTCGCCGTCGAGAGCCTCGACACGTTCTACGGCGCCCAGTGGTGCCCTGCGGAGCCGAAGGACCCGCCGTGCTCCGGCGCGGCCGAGCTCGGCATCGTCGACTACGGCCACCGCGCGACGCCCGACGTGTACCTGAATGCCGCACTCAAGACGAACGGCATCTGGAACTCGTCGCAGTACGCCTCCAAGGAGTTCGACGACGCGTTCGCCGAGTTCCAGGCGGCTATCGGGGTGGACGCCCAGAAGGCCGCGTGCAAGAAGATCGAGACGATCCTCAACGAGGACGTGCCGATCGCACTGCCGTACTTCTACAACTACCTGGCGGGTAGCTCGAAGAAGTACCAGGGCATCTATTCGAGCGCGCTCGGGCAGATGTTCTTCGACAAGGCTTCACAGGTCGCCTAGACCCAGCCATCCGGGAGGGGAGCGTGATCACGCGCACCCCTCCCGACTTCCATCCCACGGTCGCGTAGTCGCGAGGACGGCGTACGCCGATGGTCCGCTGGCTGCTCCGTAGGCTCGTGCTCTCGCTCGTCACGTTGTGGCTGCTCGCGACGATCGTGTTCGTGATCGCCAACGTCCTGCCCAACGATGTCGGTCGGACGATCGCCGGTCCGTTCGCCCCCCAGGAGACGGTGGACGCGATCAACGAGCGTCTGGGCACGAACGATCCCCTTCCCGAGCAGTACGTGCGCGCGATGCGCAACCTCGTCACGTTCGACTTCGGGATCTCGTTCCAGAATCGGCAGCCGGTGCTGCCGGCGATCATCGGCGCGATCGGGCGCTCGGGCATCCTCGCCGCCTTCGCACTCGTCCTGACGATCCCGATCGCGATCATCGCGGGGTTGTTCGCCGGACGCCGTCGTGACCGGGCCGCCGACCGGGCGATCGTGCTCGCCGGGGTGACGCTGTCGTCGATCCCCGAGTTCGTCATCGGGACGATCCTCGTCGTCGTGGTCGGCGTGCAGCTGCGGTTGCTACCGGTCATCGCGCGTCCGCCCGAGAACGCGAACATCATCACGTACCTGAGCTTCCTCACGATGCCAGCACTGGCGATGGCGATCGTGTATTTCGGCTATATCGCGCGGATGACGCGGGCCGGCACGATCGAGGTCCTCGAATCGGATTACATCCGGACCGCGACGATGAAGGGCCTGACGACGTCGCAGACGATGCGACGCCACGTCCTGCGCAACGCGCTGGTCCCCACTGTGGCGGTCATCGGTGTCCAGATCGGGTACCTGTTCGGCGGGATCATCGGCGTCGAGAAGATCTTCAACTACAACGGCATGGGCCAATTGATGCTGATGGCCGCCCAGCGCAAGGACATCCCGATGCTCACCGCAGGCGTCATCGTCATCGGCCTGGTGTACATGCTCGCCACCCTGACGGCCGACTTGATCATCGCGTGGATGAACCCTCGAGCCAGGCTCGAGGCCCGCTGATGGACGCGACGGCGACCGTCGGTCCCGCGGGCGCGGCCGGGGCTGCTGGCCCAGCGCTTCGATCAGAGCGCGCACAGGCTCGTCGCGAAGTCTGGGCCGTCCTGCTCCGGAAGCCGGGCTTCCTGATCGGCGTCGCCATCCTCGCGATGTGGGCGTTCTTCGCCATCTTCGGCGAGGCCGTCGCCCCGTACGACCCCTTCAACGACTTCGCACGGCGGCATGTGCCGCCCGGCCCGGAGCATCTCTTCGGGACGGACAGATTGGGCCGCGACGTGCTGTCACGGGTCATCGTCGGTGCTCGGGACGTGCTGCTCGTCGCACCGCTCGCCGCGATCCTTGGCGTCGTCGCGGGCTCGCTGCTCGGACTGATCATGGGGTACTACAGGGGCTTCGTGGACGAGGCCATCAGTCGGATCGTCGAGGCGTTCCTGTCGCTGCCCGTCATCCTCGTGGCCCTGCTGACGCTGGTCGTGCTGGGCTCGTCGACCCTGGTCGTCGTCCTCGTCGTCGGGATCCTGTTCACACCGATCGTCGCGCGGACCGTCCGGTCCGCGGTTCTGACCGAGCGCCAGTTGGACTACGTGACGGCTGCCAAGCTGCGCGGCGAATCCGGGCTGTACATCATCACCCGCGAGATCTTCCCGAACGTGCTCGGGCCCATCGTGGTCGAGCTGACGGTGCGGTTCGGGTACGCGATCTTCACGATCGCCACGCTGTCGTTCCTCGGCGTCGGTATCCAGCCGCCATCACCCGACTGGGGCCTCGCGGTGAGTGACGAGTACACGAACATGATCTCCGGGAAGTGGTGGCCGACGCTCTTCCCGGCGCTCGCCATCGCCAGCTGCGTCGTCGCCGTGAACCTCATCGCCGACGCTCTGCAATCATTGACAGGCGAATGAGCGCGCTACCGAACATCGAGATCGACCCGACCCCGCCGGTGGCACCGACGGCGGCGGCGCTGCGCGTCGAAGATCTGCATCTCTCGTATGTCGTCCGCGGCATCCCGCGGCCGGTCCTGCGCGGCGTGTCGTTCGAGATCAAGCCGGGCGAGAGCTTCGGACTCGTGGGCGAGTCGGGCTGCGGCAAGTCGACGACGGCCTACGCGGCGGTGCGCTACCTGCCGCGCAACGCCCGGATCACGCAGGGCCGCATCCTCGTCGCGGGCGAGGACATCGTCAAGAAGTCCGGCGACGAGCTACGGACGTTCCGGACGCGACACGCGTCGATGGTCTACCAGGACCCGGGCGCCGCCCTGAACCCGTCGACCAAGGTCGGCCCGCAGGTCATCGAGGCGTTCTCGGTGCTGGGTCAGACCGGGGATCGTGCCCGGGAGAGCGCGCTCGCGGCACTCAAGCGTGTCCAGATCGCCGACCCGGAACGGGTGATGGGCCGGTACCCGCATCAGCTGTCGGGCGGTATGCAGCAGCGTGTCGTCATCGCGATGGCCCTGGCGTGCGACCCCCAGCTGCTCGTCCTCGACGAGCCGACCACCGGTCTCGATGCGACGGTCGAGGCGAGCGTTCTCGACCTCGTCCGCGCGCTCATCTCGGAGACGTCCGCGGCGGTGTTGCTGATCGCCCACAACCTCGGCGTCATCCGGACCATGTGCGACCGCGTCGCGGTCATGTATGCGGGCAAGATCGTCGAGGAGGGGCCGGCCGCCCAGGTCTTCGAGCGACCGAACCATCCGTATACCGTCGGGTTGCTCCGAGCGCTGCCGCGCCACGGGGTCCGCAAGTCGGAACGGCCGCTCGCGACGATCCCGGGCACCCTGCCGCAGATCGGCACGCCGCTGCCGACGTGCGTGTTCGTCGACCGGTGCCCGCTCGCGACCGACCTGTGCCGCGAGGTCGACCCGCCCATCGTCGATGTCGGCACCGGGCAGTGGACCCGCTGCCACCACTGGGACCGGATCGACGACATCAAGGAGCCTGCGCCGGGGCTCGGTCAGGCGGCCATCCCGCGAGGCGATCGAGCGCTCAGCCTCGACCACGTGTCGAAGACGTTCAAGGCCGGCGGCCACGACGTTCCGGCGCTCGTCGGCATCGACCTGAACCTGTACGACGGCGAGACGCTCGGCCTGGTGGGGGAGTCAGGGTCCGGGAAGTCGACGCTGGCGAAGACGATCCTCGGCATCGAAGGCCCCGATCCGGGTGGCAGCATCACGCTCGCCGATCACGAGCTGGGCTCGGTGGCCACGCAACGTCCGAGCTCGGACAAGCGCCAGATCCAGATGGTCTTCCAGAACCCGGACTCGGCGCTCAACCGCGGGAAGAGCGTCCGCAGCATCCT
>DATHTG010000454.1:0-1554 GCA_035463515.1 Candidatus Limnocylindrales bacterium | reverse complement strand
CCCAGCTCCATCCGCCCGCCGCTGATGGCGTCCATGGTCGAGATCATCTTGGCCGTGAGGGCCGGGTTCCGGAACGCGGTGCAGATGACGACGTGACCGAGTCGGACGCGGCTCGTCAGGGCAGCCAGCGCCGACAGCGTCGTGAACGACTCGAAGGTGATCTCGTCGGTCGGTCGGGGGACCGTGTGGAAGTGATCGAACAGCCAGATCGACTCGAAGCCCAGTCGATCGGCCTGCTGGGCGACCTCGACGGTGCGCTTCCACGCGGCCGACGTGTCCCAGCCGTCGTACTCGCCGACCCAACCCTGCGGGACGATCGCGCCGATCTTCATCCTCGACCTCCGTGCGGCTGGGCGATCATCGCGCCTCGGACCGCTTCAGGAATCGGTCGACCCGGGTCGGCGAGGACCCGGGTCGTAGAGCTGACTGCAGCGGGTGTGAGCCCGCGGAGTCGAGCTAGGCGGCGCGCACCTTGTTCGCGCGTGGGCCCTTGGGACTCTGCTCGACGTCGAATTCGACGCGCTCGCCACCTGCGAGGCGGTCGAAGTCGAGAGAGCCCTCAAGGCTGTTCCGATGGAAGAAGTATTCCTTCTGGTCCTCGGCCTCGATGAAGCCGAAGCCGCGATCGGAGACGACGCGCTTGATGGTACCGGTGGCCATGATGACCTCACGAACTTCTCGATCTGGAATGCCGGCGCACGGCCGATCGAGAGGAGGCGACCACGCGGAGCTTCGCCGCAAGAGGCGGCGAGGACCCACCGTACCACGCCGGGCGGTATCCCACCTCGACCGGAGCTTGCTTAGATGGACCAACGTGGAACCTTTCGACGCCATTCCTTCCACATGGTGAGCGAACCGATAGGAGGGAAACGCATGCGAACGATCCTTGGCGCGCTCGTTGGCACGCTTCTCGTTGCCGGTTGCGCCGGCGCGACGGGCAGTTCCTCGCCAGCGGCTTCAGCGCCGGCGGCCAGTGCCTCAGCATCGGTTGATGCATCACCCTCGGCATCGGTGGCGAGCCCCGATGCGATGCCGAGCGGGAGCAGTGCACTCGGCGGCACGGTCCAATTCCAGAGCGACGGCGCCCCCGCCACGACGAAGGTCGAGGTCGTCGCCGATGGCGCGAACGTGTCCGGTACCGCAGTCACGACGTTCCGCACAGGCACCCACACGGTCCAGCTCGAATGTGCCAGCAAGAACGGCGATACATGGGCCCTCGGTGGCAAGACGGAGGAGACCACGGTTCCCGGGGAGCGCGCCGGCGACTGGTCGGCGGTCATCGTGAAGGACGGCTCGCCGCAGCGGATCGGTATCTGGCTGTCCGACGACCCCTCCAAGGCGAGCGACTGTGCGGCCTGGCTGGCATCGACCGATTTCGCCAGCATCGATGCGGAGAACTTCGACGCCGTGGTGTCCGGGACGCTGGTGCCCCCGCCCGTTCCGGCGTCCTAAGCAGACTCGGCCTCGATCAGCTCCCGACCACGAACGCGTCGAGGTCGACCCTCGGTCGACCGCTGGTGCCGACGACGCGGACGGTGATCGTCCGCGTGGCCG
>DATHTG010000453.1:0-4622 GCA_035463515.1 Candidatus Limnocylindrales bacterium | reverse complement strand
TGTTGTAGTGCACGAGACCCAGGCGCAAGACGCCGCCGCCCTCGGCCTTGCCGAGGCGCTCGATGAGCCCGGTCGCGTAGAAGTCGCCGTCCCATACGAAGACGCCGCGACGCCCGAGCTCCTCGGCCGCCGCTCTCGGATGGACGCCATCGATCGACACCGAGACGGTCGGGACGCGCTCGGCGAAGCGGGCTCGGTCCGCGATGCCGTGGATCGTCACGCGAGGTATGGCGTCGAGACCGTCGATGAGTCGCGTGACGAGCTCTCGTTCGTAGTCGAGGATCGCGCGCATCCCCGCGAGCAATCCCTCCCGGCGGCTCGTCCCCGCCGATCCACCGAACCGCCGGCCGACGTCGCGGAGGTAGTCGGTCGCGGCGAGTGTGCCGGCGATGGACTCGAATGCCGCCGTCCCGGTCTCGAATCGATCATGCGCCGGGCGGACCTTGAATGCCGGCAGCGAGGCGAGGACGTCGGCCTTGCCGTACAGCGCCCCGAGGTGCGGCCCGAACCACTTGTACGCGCTGCAGACAAGGAAGTCGGTGTCGAGCGCGGCGACATCGATCGGGCCGTGGGGCGCGTAGGCGACGGCGTCGACGTACGTCAGCGCGCCGACCTCGTGGGCCCGAGCGACGATCTCACGCACCGGGTTGATCGTCCCGACCGCGTTACTGGCATAGCCGACGGCGACGAGCTTCGTCCGTGCGCTCAACTTCGACTCGAGGTCCTCGAGGTCGAGGGTGACGTCGTCCTCGCGGATATCGACCTTGCGGACCGTGACGCCGCGGTCGGCCGCCATCGCCTCCCACGTGCTGACGTTCGCTTCGTGATCGAGGGTCGTGACGACGATCTCGTCGCCGGGTCCGAGCGTCGACCCGATGCTCCGCCCGATGTGGAGGGTCAGCGTCGACATGTTGTAGCCGAACTTGATCTCCTCGGGGCTTCTCGCTCCGAGGAAGTCAGCGACCGCCGCGTGGGCGTCATCGACCATGGCGTCCGAGGCTTCACTCGTCGCGAAGGCGCCGCCGGCGTTCGCGTTGGTTTCCCGGAGATAGGACGTGACGGCGTCGATGACGCGCTGGGGGACCTGTGTCCCGCCGGGCCCGTCGAGGAAGACGACCGGGCGACCGTCGTGCTCGCGGCGGAGCGCAGGGAACTCGGCGCGGAGCGCCTCGACGTCCAGGTACGTCATGCGCTCAGGAGATCGTGACCGGGACGCCGGCGTCCTCGAGGATGCGCTGCGCGCGCTTGGAGATGAGCCCGGGCATGCCCTCGTCGGACGGAACGATGATCGTCGCGGTGCCGCCGACGTGGGACAGCGCCTCGGCGTACGAGCCGAGGTCGTCGAGCATCACGTGTTCGAGCTCACCGTCCATCTCGGCCGTCATCATGCCTCGGCTCGAGACCCGGATGGTGAGGTTGGGCGGCCCTGAGGGTGCAGGCGGTGTCGGGTCGGCGATGGGCTCCGGCGACGGTTCCGGCGTCGGCGAGGGGGGAGCTGCCTCGGGCGCCTCCGGCTGTACTGGTGCCGGGACGACCTCAGCCACGGGCTCGGGTGCCGCGATCGGCTCAGGCGCGGCGATCGGCTCGGGCGCGGCGATCGCCTCCGGAACGACGACGGGTTCCGGAACGACGACGGGTTCCGGAACGACGACGGGTTCCGGAACGACGACCGGTTCCCGGGTGCGGACCGGCTCAGGCGCGATCGAAGCGGCGATCGGCTCCGCCGCTATCCCTGGCTCCGCTGCGGGCGTTGCCGGGGCATCGGCAGGCGGTGCGGCGACAGGCTCCGGTTCGGCCTCCGGCACACCGCCGGGCAGCCGGAACGACGACACCGCGGCGACTGGTGGTTCACTCATCGCGGTGTCCGCCGTGACAGTCGTCGTCGCGGCGAATGCCGAGCGAGTCCGAACGACGTCGGTGACGGTCGGCGTCGGGACGGCCGCTGGCGGTCCCGCCTCGGCGACGGCCACGTCGCCGGCCTGCGCGAGTTGCGCCTCGCGGCGCCGCAGGATGCGCCCTTCGATCCACCAGATGAGAACGACGAGGAAGATCGCGCCGACGACGACGAGCCCTGTCCCGATCCCCGAGATCGTCACGAGCGTCCTGACATCGGATGTGAAGAAACCCAGCACGCGGGGCACGAGGAAGCCGCCGAACAGGCTGATCCACGCCGCGAACACGAGCGCTTCGCCGCGGGTCATCGTCTCGTCGCCACCCGTCTTCGGCTCGAGCCGGCGCACGACATCGCGAACGATCGCCGGGACGCGATAGAGATTGAGGATCGGGATGAAGTTCTCGACGAACGCCATCATCCCGTTCGCAGCGGGATAACCGAGGCCGAGGGCCGGCATCGACGTCACCGTCCGGCTGAGCCACAGCGCCCACGTGATGAGCGCGAGGAGGGCGACCCCGAAGGCGAGGATGCCGATGCTGCCGACGTAGACGAGTTGCTCGATGGTCGCGTCGGTGCCCTCGAGGATCTGGCCGATGAGCGCGGCTGACAGGTTGAACTGGATGACCTGCAGGACGGCGACGGCCAGGATGAGGATGGTGGCCAGCATCGCTGCCCAACGCGACGACCGGAACTCCGGGAGCTCGATCTCGCGCAGGCGCCCGTGCGTCGACGGATCGATCTCGCTCGGGTCGACGGCCGCGCGGTCACGCGGCGTCCGGCAGTTGTAGCACTGCCGCGCCCCGGCGTTGTTGATCGAGCGGCAATCGCCGCAGACCCAGAATTCCCCCGCGAGGGTGCTCATCAGTGCTCGGTCGTGCCGGTGAAGGTCCACCCCTCAAGGCGGATCGCCGGGACGACCACTCCTCCCAGGAACCCCTTCAATGTCTTGCGGTCGCGGGCGATACCGACTGTACAACCCAAGGCGTCGAGATAGCTCTGTGTGAATCGAAGATTTCGCACCGGACCGATGATCCGGCCACCCTCCACGAGGAACGTCCCGTCGCGTGTCATACCGGTGATGATCGCGAGCTTGGGGTGGACGGGGTTCGTGTAGTGGAAGCGGGTGACGAGGAGCCCACGGTCGAGGCCGGCGATCAGATCGTCGCGGCTCTCCGTTCCGGGCGCCATCACCATGTTGAGTGGAAAGGGCCCCCACGGGTTCGGGGCAGGCAGCCCGTGACCGGTCGATGCCAGGCCGTCGCGCGCCGCCGTCTGACTGTCGTACACGACGCCGCGACAGATCCCGCGCTCGAGCAGTGGAACGCGCTGCTTGGCGACGCCCTCGTAGTCGAACGCCATCGGCAGCCCGGCCGGATCGTGCCCGTCATCGACGATCGACACGAGCTCGCTCCCGATCCGCTTGCCGACCTCGACGAAGCTGCGCTCCTCTTGGACAGCCAGGGCCGAGAAGCCGAGATACCCGAGCATGTCGAGCAGGTCGACGACCGCATATTCCTCGAGCACGACCGGATAGTCGCCGGCGTCGATGGCGACGGCGTTCGCCGTCGCCCGCGCCGTGTCGGCTGATTCGCGGCCGATGGCCGCCGCATCGATCGCCTCGATGTCGACGGCCGCGCCCTCGGCGTAGCCTGTGCCACCTCCGGGACCCATCGACACCGTCAGGAGCTGCGCCACGGTCCGCGTCCCGGCGACCCGCACCCCCGCTGAGTTCGCCACAGCGGTCGTCTCGGTCCCCGACGAGAAGGACCCATAGGCGGTCACGCCTGCGTCGTCGGCGGCCGCGATCACCTGCCGCACCCCCGCGGCGCGGACCTCCGGGGAGGCATCGGCGGTGGCGGTCGCGTAGGCACCCGCGACGGGCTCGACCGGCGTCGGCCCCGGCAGGCCCGGCCAATCCTCCAGCTCCTCGACCACCTGCGCGATCTCGGTCGCGCTCTCGGCCAGCCGGCGAAGACCCTCGGGATCGGTCCGACCGGACGATGCCACGCCGACGCGCTTGCCGATCACGACGCGCAGGTTGACCGTCACGTTCGTCTCGGCCACGTTCTGGTGGATCTGGCTATTGGCGAACCGCGTCAGGGATGCGTCCTCCGCCATGACCAGCGCCTCGGCCTCCGTCGCCCCGTCCCGCATAGCCGCGGCGAGTGCCCGCTGCGCGAGCTCGAGCGCGTCGTGCGCGCGGTCGTCGTTCAGCCGTGCACTCCCCGCGGGGTCCATCACCACTTGCCGACCCCGACCTGCACGTCGCGGAAGCGGGCGCCAGGCACGGCGTGGCCGACGTGACCTGTCTGGCTCGGCTCGCCCTTGCCGCAGTTCGGCGTCCCAAGCATCACGTAGCTCCGTTCGTCACCGACGGCGTCGCACGATCGCCAGAACTCATACGTGATCCCGGTATAGGTCGGGTTCTTGAAGAGCCGGCCCTTCTTGCCGCCCTTGATCTCGTATGCGACCTCGGTCGCGAACTGGAAGTTCAGCCGGCGGTCGTCGATCGACCAGCTCCGGTTCGACGAGAGGTAGAGGCCGTCGTCGGTATCGGCCACGATGTCGTCCAGGCTCATCCCGGGCTGCGGGAGGAGGTTGATGTTGGTCATCCGGATCAGTGGGATCCGGTTCCAGCCGTCGGCCCGCATCGCGCCGCCGCTCGAGCGGCCGATGCGCGGGGCGGTCTCTCGACTTCTGAGATAACCGACGAACGTTCCGTTCTGGA
>DATHTG010000452.1:0-10920 GCA_035463515.1 Candidatus Limnocylindrales bacterium | reverse complement strand
CGCGGATGGCCGCGAGGAGTTCCACGTGCTGCCGGCCGCCGAGCACGCCCATCTCCACTGCCGCGTCTGTTCGGGCTCCTGGGAGCTCACGACCGACGACCCTGTCGTCGTCGCCGCGGTCGACGCGGTCCGATCGGGTCACGGCTTCGAGATCGACGTCGCGCACCTCACGCTGACCGGGGTCTGCGCCACGTGCCGGGCGATCGGGGACGATGCCTGAGCTGACGGTCGATCTCGTCGAGCGGTTCTACGCGATCCTCGCGGTGGTCGCGATCGCGGGGGTCGTCATCGTGATCCTGTTGCGCATCCTCGCGATCCAGTCGGATCCGGCGCTCGATGCCTACGCCGCCATCGCTCGGGCCATCCAGGCGCGAGGGATCGTCGCTGCCTGGCTCGTGGCGCTTCTCGCGACCGCCGGCAGCCTGTACTTCTCCGAGGTCGCACGGTTCACGCCATGCACGCTCTGCTGGTACCAGCGCATCGCGATGTACCCGCTGGTCGTCATCCTTGGGGCGGCGATCCTGCGTCGCCAGCGAAGCGCCCCGGCGGGCTCCGTCGCGCTCGCGGCAGTCGGTGCGGTGATCGCGGCGTACCATGTCGCCCTCGAATGGATCCCGGCGCTCGACACCGGTGCGTGCGCCGCGTCCGTACCGTGCACTGACGTGTGGTTCCGCGTCTTCGGCATCTTCAGCTTGCCGACGCTCGCGCTGACCGCCTTCCTGCTGATCATGATGCTGCTCGTCGTCCGCGACCCGGACGAGGCCGACCGATGGAGAGACCGATGAGCTCGAACCCAAGCGATCGACGGGCCCGTCGCCGCGCAGCGCGCGAGGAAGCCGGTCGGACCGCCGCGGGCCGGTCCACGCCGTCGCGCTGGCTGCTGCCCGGGCTGGTCGTCGCCGCCGTCGTGATCGCCGCTGTCCTGGCGGTCATCCTCCCGGGGTCGAGCAGGCCGAGCACCGGGGGCAGCTCGTCGGTCGCGCCGAGCGCCTCCGGGGGCGTTTCACCTGCCGCGAGCGGCGCGGTCGCCGTGGGAGAGCCGTCGATCGCCGGCGAGGCACTGCCCCAGTTCGAGGGACCGGACGGAGACGCTGCCGTCGGGATGCCCGCGCCGACGGTCGACGGTGCGGATTTCACCGGGAAGCGTGTCTCGATCGCCGCCGACGGGCGGCCCAAGGTGATCGTGTTCCTCGCCCATTGGTGCCCGCACTGCCAGGCCGCCGTCCCGCTCCTCCAGACATGGGTGAGCGCAGGCGGTGTACCCGATGGCGTGGACCTCGTGTCGGTCGCGACCGGCATCGACCCCAGCCGACCGAACTACCCGCCCGAGGCGTGGCTGCAGCGCGAGGGCTGGACCGTGCCGGTCATCGCCGATACGACGAACAGCGTCGCCCAGGCGTATGGACTTCCCGCCTACCCGTACTGGGTCTTCGTCGGCGCGGACGGGAGGGTCTCCGCGCGAACGGTCGGCGAGATCACGATCCCCGACCTCGAAACGAGCATCGGCCGCCTGACCGGCGGCTGACGGTGACCGATCAGTCGGATCCGCCGATGGGGACACCGACGATATTGAAGCCGCCGTCGACGTAGATGACCTCGCCGGTCACGGCGCGCGAGAGGTCGGAAGCGAGATAGACGGCCGTCCGGCCGACGTCCTCGATCGAGATGTTCGACCGCAACGGCGCCACTTCGTCGAACGCGCCGTACATCTTCTTGAAGCCCGCGATCCCGCTCGCGGCGAGGGTGCGGACCGGTCCTGCGCTGATCGCATTCACCCGGATCCCGTCCGGTCCGAGGTCTGCCGCCAGATAGCGGACCGACGCCTCGAGCGCGGCCTTGGCGACGCCCATCACGTTGTAGTTGGCGACGACCTTCTCCGACCCGTAATAGGTGAGGGTCATCACCGATGACGCCGGGCGAAGGTACGGTCGCGCCGCTCGCGTCAGCGCCACCAGCGAGTAGGCCGATACGTCCATCGCCAGCGCGAACCCATCGCGCGACGTCTCGACGAAGCCACCGGCAAGGTCCTCGCGCTTCGCGAATGCGAGCGCGTGGACGAGGATGTCGAGGTGGTCGGATGTCTCGCCCCAGCGAGCGAACACACGCTCGATGTCGGCGTCGGACTGGACATCGGCCGGTTCGACGAAGGTCGAGCCGATCGATTCCGCAAGCGGGCGGACGCGCTTGTCGATGAGGCTTTCGATCGACGAGAAGCCGACGCTGGCACCCTGCTCGTGGAGCGCCCGGGCGATGCCCCACGCGATGGAGTGGTCGTTCGCCACGCCGAACACCAGCGCGTTCTTGTCCTCGAGCAGACCCATCCGGCGCCTCCCTTCCGATACGCTCTCCATCATGCCCCACGAGCCGGACCGCTCGACTGACCTGCCCGCCGCGCTGGCGGGCGTCCGGGCGTTCCTGCTCGACCTTGACGGGGTCATCGTCCTCGCCGGCGAGATCATCCCGGGCGCCGCGGACGCGGTCGCCACGCTCGAAGCGCGAGGGATGCCATACCGGATCGTCACCAACACCTCGGCGGTCAGCCGGGCGACCCTTTCGCGGTGGTCGGAGAAGCTCGGGGCGCCCATACCTGCGGACCGGTTCGAGTCGGCGTTATCGGCCTCCGCGGCGTGGACCGCACGGACGTTCCCCGACCAGCCGCTGTACGTCCTCGCCTCCGACGACGCGAAGACCGAGTTCGTCGGCCAGCGGCTCATCAGCCATGACGAGGCCGGGGTGAAGGGCGCGACCGCAGCCGCCGTCGTCATCGGCGATTCGCCCGAGGAGGCGACGTTCGACAACCTCAATCGCGCGTTTCGACTGATCCGTGGCGGCGCGACGCTCGTCGGCATGCACCGCAATCCGTGGTGGCTGACGCCGGACGGCCCGACCCTCGACTCCGGGTCGTTCGTGGTCGGGCTCGAGTTCGCCGCCGAGATCCGGGCGCGTGTCATCGGCAAGCCCTCGTCGGCGTTCTACGCACAGGCCGTCCGGGATCTCCGCAGAGAGGCGGGCCGCGATCTGGCTCGCGCGGACATCGCGATGGTCGGTGACGACGTCCGGACCGATGTCCGGGCAGCTCAGCGGTCGGGGCTGCGTGGCATCCTCGTGCTGTCGGGCAAGCACGGCAAGGCCGACGTCGAGACTGCTGCGCGCGAGCGCGGCGGCCGGCGACCGGACGGGATCGCGCCGGATCTCGCCGCCGTGGTGGCAGCGCTCGGCTGACCGTCGAAGGAGGGGAGATGTTCGGAGGGACGTTCACGCGACGACCGGTCTGGTTGTCCGTCCTGATGGGCGCGGGCTTCGGCGTCGCCGGCCAGCTGCTGATCGCGGCCGGACTCGTCACCAGTGCCGGCTGGAGCGGCCCGGTCGTGACGCTCCTCGCGCCAGCGGCGGTCGCGGTCGTTGCCGCGCTCGTCATCCGAGCGGGCTGGGGTGCCACCGGGTACGCGATCGGCCAGGTCATCGCGGCGCAGGTCGGCCCGGCGCTCATGGCGTCGATCGCCATCCCGCAGACGATCGATCTCGTCCTGAGCCTCGCCGCGGGCGTCGTCGGGTACGCCGTTGGTGCCGGGATCCTGCTCGCACCGTCGATGCCGGACTTCGACCGGCCGTCGCCCGTCGATCTGGCACGGGTCGAGGACGAGGTCCGATCACATCTGCGTGGCATCGATCCCCAGGCACCCGGCGCGTTCGAGCGCGCGACAGCGGTGCTCGCGACCGTCAATCAGACGCTCAGCATGTACTCGTTCTGGACGCCAGGGCGAGAGGGACCACCGAGCGGCCCGCCGGCCAGCCTCGTCGAGCTCCAGGCCGAGCTCGCAGAGACCGCCCGTGTCGCCGCCCTCGCCGCGGGTGCCCGGCGCGTGACGATCACGATGGCCGACGGTCTGCACGTGCAGGCGATCTTCGGCGATGCTCCCGGTCCCGACGACGACCTGCCCGACCCCGCGTCGGACGTAGACTGAACGACCCTGAAATGACGAGCGTCACCCAACGAGACGAGGATCGACCATGACGTCCGAGGCCAAGCCGCGAATCAAGGTCACGTACGCGACGCTGCGTGCCGACAACGAGGACCTGCACATCGGGTTCGAGGAAGCGGCGACGAAGGTCCGGGGTGAGCTCGGCGCGAGCTACCAGAACTACGTCGAGGGCGCGTGGCGGGACGGCGTCGGGACATTCGAGGCGCGCTCGCCGATCGACACGGACATCCTGCTCGGGACGTTCGCGAGCGGGACGCCCGCCGATATCGACGACGCGGTGGCAGCTGCTCGTCGAGCGCAGCCGGCGTGGGCGGCCACGCCGTGGCGCGAGCGCCTGGCGATCCTGCGCCGCGCGGCCGACCTGATCAGCGACCGGCTGTTCGAGTACTCCGCGACGCAGAGCTACGAGGTCGGCAAGAACCGCATCGAGGCGCTCGGGGAGGTCGAGGAGTCGGCCGATCTGATCCGCTACTACGCGCAGACCATGGAGGACAACGACGGCTACGACCACCCGATGGGCAACCTCGGGGATACGGCCGTCCACACGAAGTCCATCCTTCGACCGCATGGCGTGTTCGCCGTCGTCAGCCCATTCAACTTCCCGATGGCCCTCTGCACCGGGCCGTCGGCGGCCGCGATGATGGCCGGCAACACGGTCGTGATCAAGCCGTCCTCGGCCGCGCCGCTGTCGGCCCAGAACATGCTCCAGGCGTACATCGACGCGGGTGTGCCCAAGGGCGTCGTCAACCTCGTCATGGGCCCCGGTGAGACCGTCGGACAGGCGCTCCAGGATCACCCCGGTATCGACGGCATCGTCTTCACCGGCTCGTACGCGGTCGGTATGCAGCTCTTCCGGACGTTCTCGAAGACCTGGCCGCGGCCGTGCATCGTCGAGATGGGCGGCAAGAACCCGGCCATCGTGACCCGCAACGCGGACCTCGACGAGGCGGCTGAGGGGATCATGCGGTCGGCCTTCGGGTTCGGCGGGCAGAAGTGCTCCGCGAACTCGCGCGTGTACGTCGAGCGGCCGGTGCATGACGAGCTCGTGCGGCTGCTCGTCGAGAAGACCGAGTCGATCGTGGTCGGCGACCCCGTGGTCCGCGAGAACTGGCTCGGCCCGATCATCGATCAGCGGGCGGTCGATCGACACCAGCAGGCGGTCAGTGAGGCGCGCCGCGACGGGCGCGTGCTGATCGGTGGGGAGCGCCTGTCGGATGGCGACAAGGCGCGCGGCTACTTCGTCGAGCCGACGGTCGTAGGCGGGCTGCCGGCCGACCATCGCGTGTTCCGCGACGAGTTCTTCGCGCCGCTGACGGCGGTCCACGCGGTGGATTCGCTGGATGAGGCGCTCACCCTTGCCAATGACACCGTCTACGGGCTGACGGCCGGCGTGTACAGCGAAGACCAGGGCGAGGTCCAGCAATTCCTCGACCGGATCCAGGCCGGCGTGCTGTACGTCAACCGGCGTGCCGGCGCGACGACCGGCGCGTGGCCGGGGATCCAGGCGTTCGGCGGCTGGAAGGGCAGCGGCTCGACCGGCAAGGCCGGCCTGTCGATGTACTACGTCGCGCAGTTCATGCGCGAGCAGTCACATACGGTGGTCGACTAGCCCTTCGCGGGCGCTTCTCGATCCTCGGGATCGATCGGCGGCTCGAGGCGATCGTCGTCCCCGCGCGTCTGGTCGCCGCCCTGACGGGGCTTCCAGTCGGGGTGCTGCTCCTTGCGCTCGTGGCGCTTGGGCTGGTTGCTGCCGGAGCCTGCGTTGTGGCCGTAGCGGGTGTCGTCGTCGTTCGGCATACCGGCAGCCTCGGCACGGATCGTCTGCGTGCGCCTCGCCGCACCGGTCAGCCGCCTATCCGTTTCGTGGCAAGAGTTGCGCTCGGAGCACGTCATGCCGCGTCAAGGCTCGCAACAGACCCCGAACCGCCCGTAACGCCCCGGCCGTGAAAGTTCCGCCAGATCCGCGCGATCTTCATGACGTACCGGTCTGTGGGCGCAAGTTCCTGCCAGATTCGCGGAACCCGGCGCGAGCGAGCGGTGTAGATCGGTCGAGATGGCACGACGCACACTCGCCATGGCGTTCTTGGCCCTCCTGGCTGTCGCCGGGATCGCGGCCCCGGCCGCGGTCAGCGCCGGCGGCGGCTGTCACGGCGTCGTGTCGCCACCGGGTGACGGCGAGTCGAGCGTCATCAAGATCGACGGCTGCATGTTCTTCCCGACTGTCGCGCGCGTGCCGGTCGGCACGACCGTCCGCTTCCTGAACACCGGCGATGTCCCGCACAACATCACGGGTGTCGTCGGGTCCTGGGCCAGCCCTGTCGTGGAGCCCGGCGGTGAGTTCCAGCAGGCCTTCGCAGCCCCGGGTGTGTATCCGTTCGCCTGCACACTCCATCCGGGGATGAATGGGGCGATCGTCGTCGGCGATGCTCACCCACGCGTCCCTGCGGCCGCCGTCACGCCGCAAGCTGCTGGCGACGAGCAACCCGCGGCAGACGTCAGCGCGCTGGCTACCGCCGGGCTCTTCGGTCTCGCGGTCGGGATCGGATCCGGCGTCGGCGTCACCCGCTTGCGGCGGCGCACCACCCCCTGAACCGACCCCGCGGCACGGGTCGGCGGCTCGGTATACTCGGGCTCGAGTATCCAGTCTGCATACTCCGTATGCAGTCGTGCGTCGTCCGTGCAGTCGAGGTGAGCGTTGTCCAGCCCGCGCATCAGCGGTGAGCGTCCGGTCCCGCACATCGTCACGGAGCTGCCCGGGCCGAAGGCTCGCGCCCACGTCGGATTCGACGAGATGTGGACGTCGCCGAGCCTGCCGCGCGCCTACCCGATCGTGCCGGTTCGCGGGGAGGGGCTGACCGTCGAGGACATCGACGGCAACCTCTTCCTCGATTTCGCCGCCGGCATCGCGGTCAACTCGACCGGTCACGCTCATCCGCAGGTGGTCGCTGCCATCAAGGAGCAGGCCGCGGAGCTCATCCATTTCTCGGCCGCCGACTTCTACCTGCCGATCTACCCGGAGGTCTGCCGTCGTCTCGCCGAGGGAGCGCCGATCGACGGTCCTGCCCGTGCGTACCTCGGGAACTCGGGCGCGGAAGCGGTCGAGGCGGCGATGAAGCTCGCGCGGCACGCGACGAAGCGCCCGTACATCGTCGCGTTCCTTGGGGCGTTCCACGGCCGGACGTACGGCGCTGTGAGCCTCACCGCCAGCAAGGCGAAGTACCACGCGGGATTCGGGCCGCTGCTTCCGGGCGTCTTCCACGCGCCATTCGGCAAGGTCGAGAACCTGCGCTGGTTCGACGAGGTCCTGTTCGACAAGCTCGCGCCGGCCGACGAGGTCGCGGCGATCATCGTGGAGCCGATCCAGGGCGAAGGCGGGTACGTCGTCCCAGAGGACGGCTTCCTCCAGGGTCTTCGCGCGATCTGCGATCGGCACGGCATCTTGCTCATCGCCGACGAGATCCAGTCCGGCGCGGGCCGGACGGGGAAGATGTGGGCAGTCGAGCACTGGGGTGTGAAGCCCGACATCCTTCTCACCGCGAAGGGCATCGCCAGCGGGATGCCACTCGGCGCGATGATCGCCCGCGCAGACCTGATGGAGGCGTGGGGTCCTGGCACGCACGGTTCGACGTTCGGTGGCAATCCCGTCGCGTGTGCCGCGGCGCTCGTCACGATCGACCTGCTCGAGGGCGGACTGACGGCCAACGCCGCGGGCCGCGGGGAGCAGGCATTCGCCGGCCTGAGGCCGCTCGCGGACCGCTTTGACGGCCTGATCCGCGACGTCCGCGGCAAGGGGCTGATGCTGGGCGTCGAGTTCGACACGCCGGAGCACGCCGAGGAAGTCCAGTGGGCCTGCTTCCAGCGCGGCCTGCTCGTCCTGGAATGCGGCGTGTCGAGCGTCCGCATGGCGCCCCCGCTCGTCGTCACCGAGGCCGAGATGGCCACGGCGCTGCGGGTCTTCGGCGAAGCCGTCGCGGAGGTCGCGGGCGACGACCGGGCCGTCCTCGAGGCCGCTTCCGATGCTGGCGCGGTCACCGGAGTCGAAGCCGCCGGATGACGTCCAAGGTCGCGTCGATGCGCGACGCCATCGCGGACCTCGTGCGGGACGGCGACACGGTCGCGATCGAGGGCTTCACGCACCTCATCGGGTTCGCGGCGGGTCACGAGATCATCCGCCAGCGGCGTCGCGACCTGACGCTCACGCGTCTCACGCCGGACCTCATCTACGACCAGATGATCGCGGGTGGCGTGGCGTCGAAGCTGGTGTTCAGCTGGCTCGGCAACCCGGGCGTTGGTGGCCTTGGCGCGATCCGGCGCCGGATCGAGGGTGACATCCCGGACCAGCAACTCGCCATCGAGGAGTACAGCCACTTCGGGATGGTCGGCCGGTACACGGCTGGCGCCATGAACCTGCCGTTCTTCCCGCTGCGCTCGTACTTCGAGACGGACATGCCGTCGGCCAATCCGCGGATCCGACCCATCCAGTCACCCTACGGCGATGGCACGGTCTATGCCGTCCCGCCGCTCAAGCCGGACGTGGCCATCGTCCACGCCCAGCGAGCGTCGGAGGCCGGCGATACCCAGGTCTGGGGCTTGCTCGGCTGCCAGAAGGAGGTGGCGTTCGCCGCCGATCGCGTGATCGTCGTGGTCGAGGAGGTCGTTGCGGAGGCGGTCATCCGTGCCGATCCCAACCGCACGATCATCCCCGGCCTCATCGTCGACGCGGTCGTCGTCGAGCCGTGGGGCGCGCACCCCTCCTACGTCCAGGGTGCGTACGACCGCGACAACCGCTTCTACCTCGACTGGGATCCGATCACCCGCGACGAGGATGCCATCCAGGCCTGGCTCAAGGAGTGGGTCTACGACCTCGACGGGCGTGCCGACTACCTCGAGAAGCTGGGCGCCGAACGTGTTGCGGCACTTCGCCCGAGTGACGCGGCGCCATCCGGCTCCGTCGACTACGGGTCGTATCGATGAACGAGCCGCTGATGATCCTGGTGGCCGGGCCGTATCGCTCCGGCACAGGAGGCGACCCGGGGAAGATCGCCGCGAACGTCGAGGTGATGGCCGCTGTGGCCCTCGATCTCTACCGGCGCGGTCACCTGCCCGTGCTCGGCGAATGGTTCGCGTTGCCGCTCATCGAGCACGCCGAACGCACGGATCACGGCGGCGATGCCTTCGCCGAGATCTTCCATCCCGTGGCCGAACGCGTGCTGGCGCGGTGCGACGCGGTGCTGCGCATCGGCGGAGCCTCGGAGGGAGCGGACCGGATGGTCGATGTCGCGCAGCGCCTCGGGAAGTCCGTCTATACCTCGATCGAGGACATCCCGTGAGCGAAGGATCGTTCAGCGCCTCCGAGATGATGATCGTCGCGGCGGCACGCGCTTTGGAAGGGCAGCGTGTCTGCTTCGTCGGTGTCGGACTGCCGAACATCGCGGTCAACCTTGCGCAGCGGACGGTCGCTCCAGCCCTCGAGCTCGTGTACGAGGCGGGCGTCTTCGGGGCACGGCCGCAGCGGCTGCCGTTGAGCATCGGCGACCCGACGATCGTGACCGGCTCGACCGCGGTGGTCAGCATGCTCGAGCTGTTCGGCTACTACCTGCAGGGTGGGCTGATCGACGTCGGCTTCCTGGGCGCGGCCCAGATCGACCGTTTCGGCAACATCAACACGACGGTGATCGGGCCGTACGACCACCCGAAGACGAGGCTGCCGGGGAGCGGTGGCGCCTGCGAGATCGCCATCAACGCCCGCCAGGTGTTCGTGATCATGCGCCAGTCGGCTCGGTCGTTCGTCGAGTCGATCGACTTCCGGACATCGCCCGGCAACCTGGGCGGCGCCGAGCAGGCCGAGCGCATCCGGCGCGAAGGCGGCTGGCTGGGGCGTGGCCCGTCGGTCGTGGTGACCGATCTCGGTATGTACGACTTCGACGAGACGGGCGAGATGCGGTTGATCTCGCTCCATCAGGGTGCGTCCGTCGACGCCGTCCGATCCACGATCGGCTGGGACGTCAAGGTCGCCGAGGTCCTCGCGGACACCTTGCCGCCGACGGACGAGGAACTGCGACTGATCCGCGAGGAGCTCGACCCGGGCGGCGTCTACACCAAGTAGGTCTCACGACGCAGATCGATGGTGTCACTCGCGAATCCGGACGCTCCTCGACGAAGCCGGTAGGCGCATTCGGGGACCCCAGCTACCACGGCACGGCGCCGAGCAGTCGATCAAAGCCGCCGGCGCCGCCGACCCAGCCCTCGAGCTCGCCGGTCGCGGCATCGAGGCGCGCGATCCGGCCGCTCGTCGTCGTGAGCGCGAAGAGCGTCGTCCCGTCCGGGGTCAGGGCGAGGCCATCGACGGCCGTCGCCGGGAGGTAGCGCTGCTGGACGTCGAGGTCCTTCGCGCCGATCCGCACGACACCGCCCTCGCCCGCGGCGTAGAGCGAGCTGCCGTCGGGTGCGGCGAGGACGCGTCGACCCGATGGACCCGGCTCGCCGTGGCCGAACTTGGCGAGACGGAACGCGGCCGCGGCGGACGGCTCGAAATCGACCGACCGGCGGACCGTCAGCTCCGAAGGG
Source organism: Candidatus Limnocylindrales bacterium (assembly GCA_035463515.1). Lineage (GTDB taxonomy): Bacteria > Chloroflexota > Limnocylindria > Limnocylindrales > CSP1-4 > SPCO01. The sequence goes on along the minus strand of DATHTG010000452.1, from coordinate 370 downwards.
TCGATCTCGACGGCGAGCCCGAGCGTGCCGTTGATCGCGACGTCGCTCCTGCCCTTGCCGAGGCTGACGATGCCCCAGTCGTCGGCGGCGTCCTCGTCGTCGAAGCCGCGGGTCGGCAGGTCGATGCAGACCGCCCATGCCTCGACGCTCGACAGCGCGTGGACGAACGGGTACTCGGCGCCGCGGTACAGCGTCATGACCATGCCGTCCGCTCGGCGTTCCTGGTCGATGGGGTGGCCCGCCATCTCCTCGTCGATGTTGCGCTTGTCGACGATGATCCCGGGCCGCATGATGCCGGTCGCCGTTTCGACGACGCGGACCTGGTAGCGACCCTCGAGCGGACCTGGGACCTGCTGCGCGCCGTAGAGCA
>DATHTG010000451.1:0-5593 GCA_035463515.1 Candidatus Limnocylindrales bacterium | reverse complement strand
GCGGATCAGGGTCGTCTTGCCGGCGCCGTTCGGTCCGACGATGCCGATCCTGTCGCCGCGCTGAGCCACCAGGAACGGCGCCTTCGCCACGATCCGAGGCTCGGCGACCGGATGACCCTCCGCATCGACCGCGCCACGTCGGGGCAGATAGCCGACGACCAGGTCCTCCGCGCGAACGACGATCTCGCCCGAGCGGGATGGCCCGCTCCCGACGAGGGAGGCGTGCGGCAGCGTCAGCTTCCGGCCCGCCCGCGGTGCCTCCGTACGCTCTTCGAGCAGCCGCTCGAGCCGCGCTTCGTGCTCATGCATCTTCGAGAACTTGCGATGGCTTCGGTAGCGCTGGACGAGCTCGCGTTCGCGCTCGATCTGCTCCGCCTGCGTGCCGGCATCCTTCACCGCTCGCGCGTCACGCTCGTCGCGTTGGCGCCGGTATGCGCTGTAGTCGCCGCGGAAGGCGGTGAGTCGTCGATCGCGCAGCTCCCAGATGCGCGTCACGGTCGCGTCGAGGAACGCGCGGTCGTGGGACGCGACGAGCAGCGAGCCCGATCGTTTGCGGAGGTGGTCCTCGAGCCATTCGAGGGCGCCGAGATCGAGATGGTTCGTCGGCTCGTCGAGGAGCAACAGCTCGGGGTCGGCGATCACCAGCCGGGCGAGCGCGGCGCGCGTCTGTTCGCCGCCGGACAACGCGGTCGGCGGCTTCGCCCATTCCTCCGCCGCGAAACCGAGCCCGCTCAGCGCGGCGTCGACACGCTGGTCCAGCGTGTACCCACCGAGCACCTCGTAGCGGTGCTGGAGGTCGGCGTAGCGCGGATCGGTCACGTGCCCGGCCCGCTCGAGCGTGGCGAGTTCTTCCGCCATCGCCTCGAGATGGGACGCCCCGGCACGGACCGCCGCGCGGAGGTCCTGCGATGCCATGAACGTGGCGTCGAGGTGCGCCTCCTGCGCGAGCAGCCCGAGCGAGAGGTTGCGCTTGCGGCTGACCGTTCCGCGGTCCGCCTCGTCGGTCCCCGCGGCCAGGCGCAACAGCGTCGTCTTGCCGGCGCCGTTCGGTCCGACCAGGCCGATGCGATCTCCCAGCGCGATCGCGGCATCGACCGCGTCGAGGATGGTGAACGTGCCGATCTCGCGGGTCACCCCCGCGAGTCGCAGGATGGACATCAGGGACCCGCCGAGGCCCGTGCGGCCGCGCGTCTGGTCGCCGCCGCCCGGCGCGTTCGTTCGGTCCGCGCCGCGGCGTCCGTCGTCTTCGTGTCCGCTGCGTTCCTGTCGGCCTGGCCGCCATCGTCCAGGTCCGTCCAGCGCCCTCCTCGGCGCCGTCGGCCACCGGTCATCGCTCGCAGGATCGTGGCTGCACCCTTCCGGTCCCCTGCGGGCAGACGCTGGCAGAACGAGCAGAAGTGCGTCGACCGCGCGCCGATGACGATCCGCTTGATCGGGTGGCCGCAGCGGTGACACGGCTCGCCGGTCCGCTGGTAGACATCCAGCCGCTCCTGCATCTCGCCGTCACCGTCGGGGGCCGTGTAGTCATCGATCGACGAACCGCGTGCCTCGACCGCCTCGCCGAGGACCGCCCGGGTCGTCTCGTAGAGCCGGCGCTCGTCGGACGGCCGCAGGGACGTTGCGGAGCGCAACGGATGGAGGCGTGCCCGCCAGAGTGCCTCGTCCGCATAGATGTTGCCGACGCCTGCGAGGAACGACTGGTCAGTCAGCAGGGGCTTGAGCCGACCCTTTCGCCGGCGGATGAGCCGGCGGAATTCACGCACGGTGAAGGCATCGTCAAGCGGCTCCGGTCCGACCGACGCGAACACGGACCGGCCGCCGATCTCCTCGACGAGATCACCCGTGACGGGATCTCGGCCGTACAGCCCGATCCTCCCGAACTTGCGGATGTCCCGGAACCGCATCTCGCGACCGTCAGCCAGCTCGAGCACAAGACGCACGTATGTGTCCTCCGGGAGCTCGGCAGGCACGACGAACAGCTGGCCGGTCATCTTCAAGTGGATGGTCAGCGCGGCGTCGCCGCTCAGCTCGACGACGATCTGCTTGCCGCGCCGCCCGACCGCCTCGACGGACCGGCCGGTCACGCCATCGGCGAACGCGACCGGGTCCTGCGACCGGAGCGTGCGGATCCAGTTCGTGCGCGCGCCGACGATCGTCGCGCCGACGATCCGCGGGCGGAGGTCGCGCGCGACTGTCTCGACCTCGGGAAGCTCGGGCATCGGCCGGTGCTCTAGGAGGCCAGCGGGGCGACCGGCGCCTCGAGCGGCATCTCGTCGGCCTCCGCCGCGATCGCATCCTCGCGAGTCAGCGGCGTCATCGACTCCCAGTCGTCGCCGACCTTGACGTCGACGACCAGCGGGACGTCGAGCGGCAGCGCGCCCTCCATCTGCTCGCGGACGATCGCCGCCAGTGCCTCGACCTCGTCGCGTGGCGTCTCGAACAGCAGCTCGTCGTGCACGGACAGCAGCAGGCGAGCCCGAAGGCCCGCGTCGCGCACGGCGGCATCGACGCGGATCATCGCGATCTTCTGGATGTCCGCCGCGGTGCCCTGGATCGGCATGTTGATGGCCATCCGCTCCCCTGCCCCACGCAGGGCCGGGTTGGAGGCTCGCAGCTCGGGGATCTGCCGCTTGCGCCCGAGGAGGGTCTCGACGAAGCCCTGGTCCCGAGCCTGATCCTTGATCGCCATCATGTAGTAGCTGATCCCGGAATAGGCCGTGAAGTAGCTGTTGATGAACGTCTGCGCGTCCTGACGCGAGATGTTCGCGCGCGAGGCCAGGCCGAAGTCGCTCATGCCGTACGCGAGCCCGAAGTTGACCATCTTCGCCATCGACCGTTCCGCGTGACTGATGTCCTCGGGCGGCTTGTTCAGGACCCGGGCGGCGGTCTCGCGATGGATGTCGGCGTTTCGGGCAAAGGCGTCCTTGAGGTGCTCGTCGCCCGAGACGTGGGCGAGGATCCGCAGCTCGATCTGCGAATAGTCGGCGGCCAGCAGGACGAGATCGGCGCGGCCGGCCACGAATGCCCGCCGGATACGGCGGCCCAACTCGGTCCGGATCGGGATGTTCTGGAGGTTCGGGTCCGACGAGGAGAGCCGGCCGGTCGCTGCGACGGCCTGGTGGAACGTCGTGTGGAGCCGGCCGTCGCCGGCGATCAGCGTCGGAAGCGCCTCGACGTATGTGGAACGCAGCTTCGTGTAAACGCGCCACTCGAGCAGCTTGTCGATCATCGGGTGCGCCGGCCGAAGGTCCTCGAGCACCGACGCGTCCGTCGAGTAGCCGGTCTTGGTCTTGCGACCCTTGGGCAGGTTCAACTCGAAGAACAGCACCTGCTCCAGCTGCTTCGGGCTGCCGAGGTTGAACTCGTGGCCGACGTCGGCGTAGATCTCCGTCTCGAGCCGGGCGATCTCCGCCGTGAACTCGCGATGCAGGAGCTCGAGCGCTTCCCGGTCGAGCGCGACGCCCGTGGCTTCCATCCGGGCCAGCACCGGGATGAGCGGGATCTCGACCTCGCGGAACAAGCGGTCGAGGCCGTCGATCTCGGTCAGGCGCCGCTGGAGCGCGTCCCGAACGGCGATCGCGGACAGTGCCTCCAGCCCGGCGCGCGCGGTCGCGGGCAGCTCGTTCGCCGGCGGCAGGATCTGGTCGAGGTGTTCCGCCACCACGTCCGCGATGGTCTGACTCCGCAGCGCAGCGTTGAGGATGTAGGCCGCGACCTGTGTGTCGAAGGCGACGGGGAGCGGTTCCGCGTCGGGGTGCTCGGCGAGGCCGGCGACGAGAACAGGCTTGACCTCGTGGCCGACGACCGGGATCCGCAGGCGCTCGAGCAGGTTTCGAAGAGCATCGGACGCCTCGGGACCGTCCGCCGCGACGGCGCGACCATCCGTACCCACGACGGCCAGCGCCAGTGGCGATCCGCGTCGTGGCCGCGGGTCGTCCTGGACGAGAGAAGCACCTACGGATGGTTGGCCGATCAGCCACGGTTCGAGCGCCGCCACGCCGCCCGTATCCACGACCTCGATCCTGCCCGGATCCACGATCGCGGCAGCCAGCGCGGCTGGGAGGTCGTCGGTCGGCTCGAACGGGCGCGGGGCGCTCGCAGCGGACGGCGCAGACGCACCGTCGCCTGATGGCGAGACCACTGCGTCGAAATCGAGTCGGAGTTGTAACTCGGAGCTGCCCTGCCGACCGCCGGCCCGACCGGGACCCCAGCCCTCGGGCCGGCCCGCGACGCGCGCCGCCGGCACGTAGCCGCTCTGCGCCACCGACCGAAGGCGCTCGGTGCGCTCCTCGGGAGTCTCGCCAGCCATCGGCGGCAGACGCTCGATCAGCGTGCGGAACTCGTATTCGCGGAAGAGGCGCACGACGGTGTCCCGGTCGTAGTCGCCGAGCCGAGCCGCCTCGAGGTCGATCTGGACGGGGAGGTCGCAGACGATCGTGGACAGCTCCCGCCCCATGTAGATCTGCTCCCGATGTTCGCGGAGCTTCTCGCGCAGCTTCTCCGGCATGACCTCGTCCAGCCGAGCGAACAGCGAGTCGAGATCCCCGAAGTCGCGGATCAGCTTCGCGGCGGTCTTTTCGCCGACCCCGGGCACACCCGGGATGTTGTCGGTCGGGTCGCCCTTGAGCGCCTTGTAGTCGATCATCTGGTCCGGCCGCAGCCCGAAGCGCTCGTCGATCCTGGCCACGTCGTAGATGACGGTGTTCTCGACGCCGGATCGCGTGGTCATGAGGCGGACTCTCGGGGACACGAGCTGGAGCATGTCGAGATCGACGGTGACGATCGTCGTCTCGAGATCGTCGCGGCGGTCGAGCTGTCGCGTGATCGTCCCGATGACGTCGTCGGCCTCATAGCCGGGCATCTCATAGACCGGGATCCGCAGCGCCTTGACGACCTCGCGCACCTTCGGGAACTGGTCGCGCAGGTCATCAGGCATCTTCACGCGCGTCGCCTTGTAATCGGCGTACTGCTCGTGGCGGAAGGTCGGTCCGGGCAGGTCGAAGGAGACGGCGAGGTAGTCGGGTTGGAGGTCCTGTATGCCGCGCAGGACGATGCTGGCGAACCCGAACACCCCGTTCACGAGCTCACCTTTCGACGTGGTGAGCGGCGGAAGCGCGAAGTATCCGCGGTAGACCAGCCCGTAGCCGTCGAGCAGCATCAGGCGTTCCATGGGTGGTCGAAGTGTACCCGGAGGTGCCCCTCCGGCCGGCGATCAGGGGGCCTGCGGACGAGCCGTCAGAGAAGGCGGCGGGCGCTCCAGCGAAGGCCGAAGAGGCCCACCCCGGCGATCAGCAGGATCCCGCCAAGGACGAAGAGCACCGACAGACCGGTGGCGTCATCGCGGATCGCGAGGTCACCCGTGACATCGGTGACCCCGTCCGGTCCGGCGCCGCTGAAAACACCGCCGTCGGCAGGTTCGGCGCCCGCACCGGCCGGTGCCTCCATCCCGATGCGTTCGGTCGAATAGGCCTCCATGGAGGCCGGCGCGGCGTTCTGCGCCGCGCCTCCGACCGGCGCGAGCACGGGACTCACGGTCGTGCCCAGGAACATGGTCGGCACCGTCGCGACGAGCAGTCCCGCGAGGCCCAGTGTC
>DATHTG010000450.1:0-3030 GCA_035463515.1 Candidatus Limnocylindrales bacterium | reverse complement strand
GGGCGACGAGACCGGCATCGCGACCGATACGGCATTCACCGGCGTCTACGGCTGGGCCCCGGAAGCCCCGCTCGCCGTGCCGCCAGACCCGCAATACGAGGGATCCGGCGTCTGGGGCGACGGCATGGACGACGGCGTCGTCGGATCGGGTGGCCTCAGCGGCGTCCTTGGCGTCGGCGGCCTCGAGGGCGTCCTCGGCATCGGTTCTGTCGATGGCGTCGTCGGTACGGGTGGTGCCGGTGGTGCCGGCGTCCGCGCCAAGGGAGCCAACACGCGCGTCGCCCTCGCGGTCGAGGGCAAGGTCACGTTCAGCCGGTCCGGCCGGGCGATCATCGGATCGGGCAAGTCGAGCGTGAAGGTGTCGCTCCTGGGCACGACGACGAGCAGCCGAGTCTTTGCGGTCCTGCATTCGAACCGCTCCGGCCGCTATGTCCGCGCCGTCGTGCCGACGACGGGGTCATTCACGATCTATCTGAACACGACGGTCACGTCCTCGACGTACGTCGCCTGGTTCGTGATCAACTGAGATGGCAGGATCCGACGACGACCGCATCGAGCGGTTGAAGGAGCGGCTCGCGCGGCCGACGCGAACCCGCGAGGCCGCGATCGACATCACGGCAGCCGCGATCGCCAAGCGGTCACGTGCCCTACGGGCAGGGATCGAGGTCGCGGGCGATCGGAAGCGCGATACGGAGGCACGAGCCGAGGCGCTGATGACGACCTACGGGAGGGCCATCCGCCAGGCAACCAAGTAGGACGCAGGGCGCGGCCGCGGCCGCTTCCGGCCGTCGCGGGCGCGTTGACGCCCCGGGTCGGGCGCCCTAGACTCGATATCCGACGAAATCACTCGGATATCGAGGACTCCCGCCCTGACCGCCACCACCGGCAGCGATCCACAGCCGATCCAGCCGCAGCCCGTCCAGCGCCCTGCCTACCACGGCTCGGGCGCCGTGTCCTTCTCCACGAAGGGCGAGTACGGCGTGCGGCTCATGGTCCAGCTCGCCCGCCACTACGGGACCGGCCCGGCGAGCCTCGCCGGCATCGCCGCGGAGGAGGACCTGCCGCGGGCATACCTCGAGCAGCTGGTCGTCAACCTCCGGGAGGCGGGCCTTGTCGTCAGCACCCGCGGCGCGCACGGCGGCTATGAGCTGACTCGTGCGCCGGGCCTGATCCCGATGAGCGAGGTCCTCCGCGCGCTCGAAGGCCCGATCGCCCCGATGTTCTGCGCGAGCGATGATCCCGAGCACGCCACGACCTGCGACCGCTCGTCGCGGTGCACCGTGAACGTGTTGTGGGTCCGGGTGCGCGACGCGATCACCTCGACCCTCGAATCGATGACCCTCGCCGACCTGACCCCGCCACCGGTCGGCGCCCTCGACGATCCCCAAGGAGCCTTGATCAGTCAGTGACCGACCAGTCGACCGCCGCCCCCGACCAGCACCTCGTCATCCGCGGCCTCCGCGTCGCGCCACTCGGCCAGCCGGACCGGGAGATCCTGCAAGGGATCGACCTGGACGTCGGCAAGGGCGAGGTCCACGCGATCATGGGCCCGAACGGCTCCGGCAAGACGACGCTCGCCTATGCCCTCATGGGCCACCCGGCCTACCACGTGACCGGCGGCGAGGTGCTCTGGAAGGGCCGCGATATCCTCGCCCTCACGCCCGACAAGCGCGCCCGCCTCGGCCTGTTCCTGGCTTTCCAGTACCCGACGGCGATCCCGGGTCTGTCTGTCGCGTCGTTCATCCGCAGCGCCCTCAACGCGAAGCTGCAGGGCGTCGACAAGGACGCCGACATCGATCCGACCGATCCCGTCCGTGGCGGCGTCTCGATGCGCGACTTCCGGGCGAAGATGCGCGAGAAGATGGCGCTCCTCCGGATGGACGAGAGCTTCGCCAGCCGCTACGTGAACGAAGGCTTCTCCGGCGGTGAGAAGAAGCGTCTCGAGATGCTCCAGATGGCCGTCATCGAGCCTGAGATGGCGATCCTCGACGAGACCGATTCGGGCCTCGACATCGATGCGTTGCGGATCGTGGCCGAGGGCGTCAACGCGATGCTCAACCCGGAGCTCGGCGTGCTGCTGATCACCCACTATCAGCGCCTGCTCAACCACATCAAGCCGGACGTGGTCCACGTCCTCGCGCAGGGCCGCATCGTCAAGAGCGGCGGGCGCGACCTCGCGCTCCAGCTCGAGGAGGAAGGCTACGGGCCGATCCTTCGTGAGGCGGGGCTGGAGACGACGGCGTCGGACGAGGCCCTCAAGGTGCCGAAGGGGCCGGATCTCGAGACCGAGGGTGACCACGACCGCCAACCGGTCGAGGCCGCCCGCTAGCGGGCCCGAGATGGCCATCGAGGCTTCGGATCGGCCCACTCTCGATCCGGTCGCACTGCGTCGTGACTTCCCGATCCTCGCGCAGGAGATCAACGGTCACCCGCTGACGTACCTCGACTCGGCGTCCACCAGCCAGAAGCCGAGCGTCGTCATCGACGCGGTCGCCGGCTACTACCGCGAGTACAACGCCAACGTGCATCGCGGCATCTACACGATCGGCGAGCGCGCCACGGCCGCCTACGAGCGTGCCCGCGCCACGGTGGCCCGCTTCATCAACGCGCCCGATAGCCACGAGATCGTGTTCACCCGGAACGCGACCGAGGCGATCAACCTCGTCGCGTATTCGTGGGGCCGGAGGAACATCGGCGGAGGCGACGCGATCGTCCTCACCGAGATGGAGCACCACGCGAACCTCGTCCCGTGGCAGATCCTCGTCCAGGAGAAGGACGGCGATCTCGAGTTCATCCCGATCACCGACGACGGCGAGCTGCGCCTCGACGTCCTCGAGGTGCTGCTCCGCCTCAAGCCGAAGCTCGTCGCCTTCACGCATGTGTCGAACACCCTGGGGACGATCAACGCTGTCCGGGAGATCACCCAGATGGCGCACGCGGCCGGTGCGCTGGTGCTGGTCGATGGGGCGCAGGCCGTCCCGCACGTGCCGGTCGACGTCGCGGCGATCGGCTGCGACTTCTACGTCTTCT
>DATHTG010000449.1:0-6360 GCA_035463515.1 Candidatus Limnocylindrales bacterium | reverse complement strand
GGCTCCACGCCGAGCGCCTCGGTGGCGGCGAGGACGGCACCGATCGTCGCCGGGACGTCCTTCGTGTAGAGCATCACGCCCTCGCCCTCCGCCTTGACCGACGTGACACCGGAGAACGTCCCGAGCCGCTCGTGGGTGAGGCCGGGGACGCCGTCGAAGCGGACGGCCCGCTCGTGGAAGCGGCGGCTCACGAGCTCCTCGACCGTGCCGATCTCGAGGACGTGGCCGTGGTCCATGATCGCGATCCGGTCGCACAGGACCTCGGCCTCCTCCATGTAGTGCGTCGTGAGCAGGACCGACCGTCCGTCGGCCTTGAGGCCCTCGACGATGCCCCAGAGTGATCGCCGAGCCGCGGGGTCGAGGCCGGTCGTCGGCTCATCGAGGAAGACGAGCTCTGGGTCGTTGACCAACGACAGGGCGACCGCGAGCCGTTGGCGCTGGCCGCCAGACAGGTCCTGGCTTCGCGCGTCGCGTCGCTCGCCGAGCTCGAGCGCGTCGATGATCTCGCGGGTCGGTCGGGCGCGCGGGTAGAAGCTGCGGAACAGGTCGACGAGCTCGGTGACCGTGAGCTTCGGGTACAGGGCCGCCGTCTGGAGGCTCACCCCGATACGCGGCTTGATCGCGTCGGCGTCGCGGCGGATATCGACCCCGAGGACCGAGACGTCGCCGCCATCGGGTTCGCGCAGCCCCTCGAGGATCTCGACGGTCGTCGTCTTGCCGGCGCCGTTCGGCCCGAGGAGACCGAAGATCTCGCCCTTCGCGACGTCGAAGTCGATCCCGTCGACAGCCTGGACCTGGTCGTAGCGCTTGGTCAGGCCGCGCACGCGGATGACCGGGGCCGTGCCGGCGGCGGCAGTCACGTGGCGGTCAGAGCTTCTTGCGGAAGTACGCCGCGATCGAGCCGTCGTAGCCCATCGACTCGTACAGGCGGCGGGCCTCGGGTCGATGGTGACCCGAGGTGACCTCGATGAAGGCCGCGTCGAGCTCGCGGGCGATGCCCTCTGCCTCGCTCATCAGCCGATGGCCGACACCACGCTCGCGGGCGCCGGCGTCGACGACGAGGGCAAGGACCCGAAGGATCCGGTCGTCGTGCTCGAAGCGGGGCAGGGCGTGGATGGCGATGAACCCGAGCAGCGCCCCTTCGTGCTCCGCGATGAGGATCCGTGAATGCTCGGATGCGAAGCGCGTCATCCGCTCGACGATGTCGCTCGGGCCCGCGGGGTAGCCCTCATCGGTGAACAACGCCGCGATCGACTCGGCATCGGCGTCCTCGGCCGGCCGGATCGTGACGGTCGGGTCGGTCGTTTCGGTCATGGTTCGATGGTAGCGGCCGACGTGGTGAGCCGGAACGGACCGCTCATGGGCTGACCAGCGGGCAGCGTTTCGGGGCCGATCGGCCCGGGTCGAAGTCCGACCGGCGGAACGGCGCCTTCGTCGATGTCCCAGGTCGCCGCCCAGCCCTCGCCGTGTCGTGCGAGGAATGCGGCGAGGCGGCCCTCCGTGTCCGGCTCCAGGAGGACGAGCCATCGGCCGTCTGACGAGTCACCCACGCGTGCCCGCCGGCATCGGGCGCCCAGCCATACCGACCGCTCGGCGTCCTCGAAACCGCCATCGACCCGGTCGCGAAGCTCCTGCTCGGCCCGCCCGATGTCGACGGTCGCCCAGCCGCGGCCGACGACGCGCGTCACCCGACGAGGATCATGTCGGGACCCGGATACCCGCTCATCACGAACCCGAGGCTTTCGTACAGGCGCCGGGCTGGGACGTTGTCGGCGAATACCCCGAGGTGGATCCACTCGCTGCCCTCATCGGCCGCGTCGATCATGGCCGCCGCGGTGACGAACCGCCCGAGACCCATCCCACGCACGGACGCGACCGTGCCGATCGACGACAGATACGAGATGCGGTCGAACGTCGCCCGCCGAGCCGCCGCGACCGGAGTCCCGTCGCGCCGCACGAGGTAGTGCGTGAACCGGGCGTCGGCAAGCGACACTCGCGTCTCCGCGACGACGCCGGCGCGCCGCGACTCGTCGACGCCGAATGCCTCGAGCAGCACCGAGACGATCGAATCGGCGGCGACGGCGGCCGGCGGCCCGGCCACTGATCGGAGCCGCTCCAACGTCATGTCCCGAGCGAGCCCGACGCGTCGGACGGCGGCGCGCGCCGGTTCCCCGTCACGCGCCACGAGAAGCAGCCCCTCCCCAGCGTTCTCGAACCCGTTCGCGACCAACCGGTCGACGAGATCGAACGGCTCGTCATGCGGCGGGGAGGTCCAGAAGTGCGGTTGCCGTCCGATCGATGCGAACAGCACGGCCGCCTCCGCCAACCGCTGATCGAACGCCGTCGGGTCGACCGGCCAGCGGATCGCGGCCAGGCGGTTCCAGAACGGTTCCGGCTCATCGGTGTCGTACAGCAGCAGCGCGTCGCCGAGATCACGCAACGTGCGACCCGGGATCGCGTGGACCTCCGCCTCGTGTCGGAGTAGCCTGCGCACGGTCGAGGCGTCGATCCGAGGGTCGAGCGCGCCGGGGCTCATGAAACCGCCCGACCTCTCTCGACGTACCGTCGGGCGAACCCCAGAGAGGACCCTCGGACCCGGAACCACGAGGAGACCCACATGTCCCGGCATCTTTCCCTGGCGATCGTGGCCGCCCTGCTCCTGATCGTCTCCGCCTGCTCGGGCGGGACGGCAGCCAGTCCCGCGCCCGCGAGCCAGCCACCCGCCAGCGAGGCGCCGGCCAGCGAGTCACCCGCGGCGTCCGAGAGCGGCGTCGCGACCGAAGCGTGCGCGCCGTCCGCCGACACGGGCACCGTGACCGCGACCATCGCGAACTTCGCCTTCAGCCCGGCGACCATCACCGCGAAGGTCGGCGACGTCGTCACCTGGACGAACAACGACAGCGCGGCCCACACGGCGACCGTGGAGTCCGACGCGACGTGTACCACGGAGAACCTTGGCAGCGGCGCGTCAGGCGGCATCGTCTTCAACACCGCCGGCTCGTACGACTACTTCTGCAAGATCCATCCGAACATGACGGGCAAGGTAGAGGTGAGCTGAGCCCGAGTCAGACCGGGCCTGGCGCACTGTCGTCAGGCCGGTCGCTCCGCGAGGAATACCGACGCACCCGACGGCAGGTCGCTCGAGCTCGGCTCGGGTAGACCCGCCTCGGCGAACCAGGAGAGGAACTGCTCGCGCGTCGCGAGCGCGGTCCCCTGGTACAGCTCATCGAGCTGCACCCCGGCGATGATCTCGCCGTGCCGCGTCCGGAACTCGTCCGGGGACGACGGCAAGGGCCAGTCCAGGACGAGGAGGCGGCCGCCGGGACCGAGGGCCGCCCATGCCGCGCCAAGGACCTTCGCGGCATCGGCGAGCTGATGGAGCGCGTACTGGAAGTACGCCAGGTCGTATTCGCCGGTATGGCCAGGGTCGGTGGGCTTGGCCTCCCTGATCTCGATCCGATCGGTCAGCCCCTCCGCCTCGATCGTCGCCCTGGCTCGCGCGACCGAGTCGCGCTCGAACTCGACGCCGACGAGCTTCAGCTCTGGGAACCGACGGGCCATCGCGATGAGCCACCGCCCGCCGCCGCTGTGGACGTCGACGACGCGCCCGCCGCGTGAGAGGTCGGCCACGAGCTGCGGGATCGCGGCCAGGACTTCCTCGAAGACGACCGCGATGTCCTGGCGGGTCAGGCGCTCGATCGCTGCTCGATATCGGTCGGGCCGCTCGAGGATCGGCATCCCGGTCCGGAAGAAATCCTCCATCCCGCCCCAGTCCATCGATGCGACGACCGCGTGGACGAACTGGCCACCGAGGAAGTCGGACCGCTGGTGGTCGAGCAGGATCTCCGCCGTGTCGTCGTCGATCGTCAGCCGGCCGTCGTCGAGCGTCGTCAGGCCGTGCGCATCGGTGGCCCACGACCACGCCGCGACCGCGGCTTCATGCGTCGCTGTCGCGGTGGCCAGCTCGCTCGGTGTGATGCCGCTCTGGCCCGCCTCGCGGATCCGGGAGAACAGGCCCAGCTCGATCCCGAGGTAGATCAGCCACGACCGGTGGAAGCCGCCGAGACTCGCGATCAGGTCGTCGAATCGGTCCTCGTGGGCCATGGACCGATTGTCGCATGGTGTCCCGGCTGCCTCGGCGTGCCAGACCGGCGGCCTCGGCGTCCCAGAGGGGTACCGTTGGGCGGTGCAACGGTTCTGCCGTTCCCGCGGTTCTACCCGGTGATGGATGCCGACGATCGCCTGACGACCGAGCTGGCCGAGGACCTGGATCGCGCCTTCGACGCGTTGGTCATCGCGCATCAGGATCGCCTCTACACGATCGCGTTGCGGATGCTCGGCGACACCGGAGACGCCGAGGAGGCGACCCAGGACGCGCTGGTGCGGGCGTACCGGGCCTTGGCCTCATATGACGACGCGCGGATCCGCGAGCTGCACCTTCGCGGCTGGCTGACGACGATCGTCCTCAATCGATGCCGGTCGGTCGGCGCGCGACGAGCGACGCGCGGGCCACGACCGGTCTCGATCGACGCCGAGGCCTCCGCGTCTCGTCCGGTGGTGGAGCCGGAAGCGGTCGGGGAAACCGGTCCATCCGCGGTCGCGGAGCGCCATGCCGAGCGGGACCGGTGGGCGGCCCGCTTGGGTGCCCTGCCAGCCCACTACCGAACGGCCGTCATCCTGCGCCACGTCGACGGACTGTCCTATCCCGAAGCCGCCGCCGTCCTCGGTCGACCGGAAGGGACCGTCAAGGCCCAGGTCCACCGGGGCATCGCCCTGCTACGCACCATGCTCGAGACGGAAGGCCGCCGCGAGCTCGAGGAGATGACCGCATGACCATGACCCCGACGCCGACCGTCGACGCGACCGAGCGCGAGGCCGCCGCCCTCGCGGCTCTGGCCGTCACTGCGCCGACCTCGCTCCGACCGAACGTCCTCGTCGAGGTCGGCCTTGCCGATCGGTATGGCTTCGTCGACTCGCCGCTCGGCACGCTCGCCGTCGCGTGGAACGGTCTCGGCGTGGTGTCGGTCGATGTCGCCGGTGATGACGTCGGCGCCCTCGAGGCGCGCCACCTGGCGTCCACCGGCCGCCCCGCGATCCCGTCCGAGGTGCCGTCCCGGCTCGCGAACGCGATCGCCCGGCGGATGGACGGCGACCGCCGTGTCCGGATCGCGCTCGACCTGCGAGGGCACAGCGCGTTCGAGCAGGACGTCTGGCGCAAGGCGCTCGAGATCCCACGCGGCGAGGTCCGGCCGTACGGCTGGATCGCTGCCGAGATCGGCCGGCCCAGGGCCGTCCGGGCGGTCGGGACCGCCCTCGGACACAACCCCGTGCCGCTCATCGTCCCATGCCATCGCGTCGTCCGGAGCGACGGGTCGATCGGGCAGTACTCGCTCGGTGGGCCGCAGAACAAGCGGACGATCCTGAGTGCCGAGGGCCTCGACCCAGACGCGATGGAGGGCGCCGCCCGTCGGGGCGAGCGTCTGGTGGGCTGCGCTTCGACGCGGATCGTGTGCTGGCCGACATGCCGCACGGGCCGCCACATGCTCCAGCGCAATCGGCGCCCGTTCCGCTCGCTTGCCGAGGCCGGCGCAGCCGGCTACCGGCCGTGCAAGGTCTGCCGGCCGGTGTCCGTCGCCGCCTGATCGCATGCCGGCTCGGCGGCGCCCCGACCGGCGTATGCTGTGACCTTGGACCAGCCGACTAAGCCAAGCTCGCGTTCCGAGGCGCCCGACCGGCGCGCGATCGGCCTCGGGATGGCGATCCTCTACCTGGTCTGGGGATCGACCTACCTGGCGATCGCGGTCGCCGTCGACACGTTGCCGCCGTTCCTGATGGCCGCCGCGCGGTTCGGCCTGGCGGGGCTCCTGCTCCTCGCATGGGTGGGGCTACGCGACCGCGGCGCGTTACGCCGGCCGACGCGCCGCGAGCTCCGCGACTCCACGATCGTCGGCGGGCTCCTGCTCGGTGGCGGCATGGGCGGCGTGGCCTGGGGCGAGCAGACGATCCCGTCGGGCATCGCGGCGTTGCTCATCGGGATGATGCCCGTCTGGGTCGCCATCTTCGGGCGCGTCCTCTTCGGCGAGCGACTGCCGCGCATCGCGGTGATCGGCATCGTCGTCGGCTTCCTCGGCGTCGGGGTCCTCGTCGGCCCGAGCGCCCTCGGCGAGCCCGGCGCCCTCGACGGCGCCGGGCTCCTGGCGATCCTCATATCGCCGATCGCCTGGTCGTCGGGCTCGCTGTTCGCCACCCATCGGGCGGACCTGCCGCGGCACCCACTCGTCGCGACCGGCTACCAGATGCTGACCGGGGCGGTGGTGCTCGCGATCATGTCGTTGCTCTCGAGCGAGCCGGGCCGTTTCG
>DATHTG010000448.1:0-2853 GCA_035463515.1 Candidatus Limnocylindrales bacterium | reverse complement strand
AAGCCGGCTTCCACCCCGACCCGTTTCGCGCCCACCGACGCCACGAGCTCCGGCCATCGGCTGAGCAGGTCCCCGTACACGATCTCGACGCGGGCCTCCGGCGATTCCCGGCGGGCCTGGATCGTGTAGCGCGAATCGGCGAAGACCACGAGCTCGCCACCCGAGAGCAGGAACTGTCCCGACGACCCGGCGACCTTCTCCTCTCCGTCGGCGAGCGCGAACCCCGTCAGGTAGCGCATGTGCTCGCGACGGACCCCGAAGTACGCATCGATACCGGCCTCGGCGAATCGTGCCGTCACGCGATCTCGTCGCGCCGGCCGCGCGGCGCGATCGGCCTCGTCCCACCGGCGAACGTCCGCGCCGGTCGGTGGAGCGGCGAAGTCGGCCGCGATCGGCCACGTGGCGCGGGCGAGCGTCACGTGTAGCCGTACTTCTTCCGGTTCGCCTCGTGCTGCTTCGCGGTCTTTGCGAAGACGTGCTTCCCGCTGTCGTCCGGGATCGCCAGGAAGTAGAGGAACTTGTCCGCGGTGTCGGGGCGGATCGCCGCGTCGATCGATGCGACGGTCGGGGTGGCGATGGGCCCGGGGAAGAGCCCTGGCTGGATGTATGTCTGGTACCCGAGCAGCGACTCGGGCAGTTCGACGTTCCGCAGCCCCACGCCCTTCGGGACGGTCCAGAACCGATATTCCCGCCACTTGTCGAAGTCGAGGGCGTCGAGCTGGACGGTGTCGTTCGCCCAGATGACGGTCGGGTCGGCGTTGAGGATCCTGTTCCGGACACCGGGCAGCCCGTTGAGCCGGTTCTGGTAGACACCGGCGATGAGCGCCTTCTCCTCGTCGAGCCTTGCCTCCCGTTCGACGAGTGAGGCCAGCGTGAGCACCTGGTAGAACGTCATCTTCCGCTCAGCCGGGACCTTCATCTTGGCGTCGCCCACCGCGTCGTGGAACGCATCGAGCATCTTGCGGATCAGCTCGTCGGGCGTCGTGTCGGGCAGGACCCGGTAGTTGCCCGGCCACAGGAAGCCCTCGAGCGACGCATCCTCCGGCGCGTCCTCGAGCACCCGCTGCAGCCACGGGTAGTCGGAGAGCAGCGCTTCTGGCGGTTCCTTCGCGAGCTCGTAGAACTCCCGCGGGTCCATGTCCAGGCCGTCCAGCGTCTGGAGCTTGGCGGTGATCTGCTCCAGCCGGAGCCCCGTCCGCAGGTCGACCTCGATGAAGGGGTTCGGTGGCGGCGCGAGCAAGGCCGAGACGAGCTGCTCGGGGGTCATGTTCTTGCGGAGCACGAAGGTCCCCTGCTGGAGTGCCCCGGTCAGCTCGCGCTCGCTCGCGATGAAGATGAACGCCCGGGGATCGCGGATGAGGTTGCGCTCACCGAGCCGCGTCGCGATGGTCGATGCCGTGTCGCCATCCTCCACGAGGAACTCGACCTGCGCCGGATCCGTGGAGACGGGCTGCGTGAGCGCCTGGCCCAGGTCCTCGCGAACGATGTCGGCGACGAACGGGAACTTGAGTGCACCAGGGCTGTCCTGGGCCCAGCCGAGGATCGCCGAGTTGACGACCGGCCGAAGTGCGGTCAGCGCGACGATCAGCACGAGCGCCGCGAGCAGCAGCGCGAAGATCAGGAACTTGAAGAGGCCGAAGATGCCGCTGCCACCCCGGCCGCGCCGTCGTGACCGCGCCTCATAGCCGTACCGCCGCGACGGTTCATACCCTTCGGGGACGTACTCGGTCGCGTACGCGTCTGGGTCGTAGCGGCGGATCGGACGCTGGTCGCGCGGGCGCCCGCCCGAGCGGATCGTCATGGGGTCGTCTCCATCGTGGGCCGGGGCACATCAGCCTCGGTCGCGCGGCGGCTGTCGAGTTCATCTTGCAGGATGATCGCAGCGGCTTCCCGGTCGACCCGCGCGCGGTAGAGGTCGCGCTGGGTCTTCGACGGTGGTCCGCCCGAGCGTCCACGGCCCATCGGTCCGACGCGCGACTCCGCGACGTGGCTGGTCAGCCGCTCGTCGCGAAGGACGATCGATACGCGATCACCGAGCCTGCGGCCGATCGACTCGACCCACGCCCGCGTCGCCGTCGCCTGGGGTCCCTCGTGGCCGGCCGCATCGATCGGCAGGCCGACGACGAGCTCGGCGACGTCGTGGCGGTCGATCAAGGGCGTCAGTGCCTCCACGTCCGCATCGACGGTCCGACCCCTGCGGAGCGTGACGAGCGGGCGGGCCCCGATATCCGCACCATCGGCGACCGCGACGCCGATCCGCCGCTCCCCGAGGTCGATGCCGAGCAACCCGGTCACTGGGCGACCTCGGCGGTCTGGACGTCGACCCTGGCATCGATCGTCGGGACGGTTCCGACCCAGTCGGGCCACACGGAGAGCTGGCTCTGGCCGTAACGATCGAGGATCGCCTGGGCGTCGGTCAGGCTCTTGCCGCGGATCTCGGACTCGATGGCGGCCGGATCGATCTGCAGCACCTGTCTCGCGGTGATCGTGACCGGGAAGGTGATGACGCCCTCGTCCACCTCGCCGGGTGACGGCTGGACCTGGCTCGAACCGTCGACCAGCGAGTACCCGGCCTGGACCTGGGGCGCGATGTTCGCCTCGGCGACCTGCTCGACGGCCGTCGTGTCGACGGCGAGGACGGTTCCGGTCGCGCTCGCCCCGAGGTCGAACGACTCGATCTCATCGCCCACGAGCGACGCAGGGTCGACGGTGTACGTCGCCGCACCAAGGGCCGCTGTGTCGGGGAAGACGGTCGTGCCGTCCGCGGCGAGATCCGGATCGGCGAGCTGCTCTGCGAAGGCGGCCGCGAGTTGCGCGTCCACGGCCTTGGTTGCGGCCGCGATATCGGCCTGG
>DATHTG010000447.1:0-10982 GCA_035463515.1 Candidatus Limnocylindrales bacterium | reverse complement strand
GGACATCGGCGTCGTACAGCCTCGGCCAGGGATGCTCGGCGATGAGGTGCGCCGCCTCGCGGTGGCCGTGCAGTCCCGAGTAGTCGTCCCACATCCACGGGAAGACGTGCTCCGCCGTCATGTGGCCCTCGGCCTCGACCTCGTCCGGGAGCAGGCGGTGCGCCGACCAGCGCGTCGGGACGCCGTCGGCGTACGACGACTCGTGCAGCGTCGCGAAGATCGGGTTCCGATCGAAGCGGACGCCGGCCGCGGCGTCGTGGAGGAACGCCGAGGATCCGAACGGTAGCTCGACGACATGATGGAGTAGCTCGAACCCGGCGCTGTCGCCGAGCCACAGGCCGAGCTGGCGGAACCGGCGGGCGGTCAGCCGCTCGCCGGTGGGCAGTCGGACGTCCTCGTCTTCCAGTCGCCGCAGGATGGCGCGTATCCGGTCCCGATCGTCGGGATAGCGCTCGAAGTACCGACGATTCGACGCCGACAGCCGCTTGTAGGTCGCGCCATAGATGTCATCGACCGGCCGGCCGATGGGCGACAGGCCGCCCGTGATGTACACCTCGGCCAGACCGTCGGGTGCGATCGACAGGTACGTCATCGACGTGAACCCGCCGAAGCTCTGGCCGAGGATGCTCCAGCGCTCGACGCCAAGCTCCCTCCGGATGGCCTCGGCATCGCGGACGATCGAGTCGGCACGGAAGTGCGTCAGATACTCGGCCTGGGATCGCGCGGTCTCACCGGGGATCTGCGGCCCTACCGGCGTCGACCGGCCGGTCCCCCGCTGGTCGAGCAGCAGCACCCGGTAGTCGAGCAGGGCTCGCTTCATCCAGCCTGTCGGCGGGCTCGTCGGCCGCGTCGCCTCGAAGCCCGGACCGCCCTGGAGGAACATGAGGTACGGTCGATCAAGCCCGTCGGGGGCAGCGACCTCTCGCGTGAAGACCGTGATCGCCCGTCCCGCCGGCTCGGCGTGGTCGAGCGGGACGGTGTGCTCGCGTTCGGTGAAGACGGCCCCCGGGGTCCGATACGTGCTCGTCATGCCGGCCTCGCCTCGGCCGCCCATGGCGAGCGCGCCATCGCGCCAACGAGATCGCCGTCCCCGAGGAGACGGGCACTCTGGCAGTCGCGTCGGCGAGCGACCTCGCGGCTGATCGCGCGCACGAAGAGGCGGTCGAACGCGCCACGGGGGAACATGCCGGTCACGCCGGAGCGGACGCCCTCGACGAGATCGATCTGGACGCCGCGGACATCGACGGCCGTCGCCCGGTCGAGCAACACCGCTTCGACGCCGTCATCAAGCGTCACGCCAGGCTGCATGTGAAGGATGATCGCGATCGCGGCGCGGTCGGCGCTCGACGCGTCCATCCCGAACCCTTCGAGCGTGCGCCGAGCACGCTCGGCACCTTCGACCTCGAAGCACATCGTATTGCTCCGTGTCGTCGTCAATCCGACGTCGTGGAAGAGCGCCGCCGACCATAGGATCCGCTCATCGAACCTCCAGCCCTCTCGCGCGCCGATCTCCGCGCCCCAGCAGTACGAGCGCACCGAGTGGGCCAGCAGATATCCCGGCAGGGCGCCGTACGCCCACCGCCACGCCGCCCGCGAGACGTCATCCTGTGGCACGGGCAGACCGGCGATCGTCGCGGGGAGCGGCGCAACATCCATCGTCCGCGATGGTAGCGGCCGCTGCGGGTCATACTCGGCCCCGGATGGCGAAGTACGTCGTGAACGAACGGGCGATCGAGAGAGCCGAGCAGCTCATCCGGGCACGGCAATACGTGCTCCGGAGTGACTGGGGCGAGGTCCAGCCCCGTGCCGACGACGAGAACCGATATCTGGAGCGCCATCCCTGGGACGACTACGCGTCCTGGCACCTCGGGCTGACGGTCGGCGCCACGGATGAGACGAAGGCCCGCTATGCCTTCGTCTTCGGTGACTTCCGGCGCGTCCATCGGTCCGGGATCATCGCGTGCCATTTCCGGGCGGCGGAGTGGCGCCACAAGGAGGTGGAGCTTGCGGCCCACGACCTCCTCCAGCTCATCGACCGGACGAGCGGCCTGATCTAGCTCCCCTCGGCGGCCGGTCCCTCGGCGTCGGCGTCATCTGCCCGTCGCTCGCCACCCTGGGCCGGCGGCTGCCAGGCATAGTCCGCGTACCGCAGCTGCCGCTGGGCGAGATCGTCGAAGCGCGCCTGCTCCGCGCGGAGGAGCTCGAGCTCGCGGGCGCGTTCCTCGGACTCGACGGTTGCCGGATCCGCGGCCGGTGTGTCACGTGACGGCTCCTGCCCGCCGAGCAGCCTGCGGAGGAAGCCCATGGGCTACTGGCGACGGAGCGTGCGCTGATCGATGTCGAACGGCATGACGATCACCCACTTCCCCGACAGCATCGGGTTGAGCCTGGATTGCCGTCGCCGCACGAACTGCTGCCCGAGAGCGGAGACCGACAGCGCCTCGCCGGGTCGGGGGCTGCGGCCCCACGTACTCGATCCCCCGTAGGGAAAGAGCGGATCCTCGACGATCGCGGCGGTCACCTTCGAGCCCGGCAGGAGCGGGTCCTTGGAGGCCTTGAAGCCGCTCATCACCCAGGCATGGCGGCCGCGCCACACGAGCAGACCGACCGGCCGCCCGGTCTTGCGCATCGCGCGGGCGGCGAGCACGAGGGCGTCCTGGATGCTGTCCGCCCCGACCACCCGATACGGGCCACCGCCGACCAGGGTCAGGCCCATCGCCCAGCCACGGACGCTCGCCCCCTGGCGGATGCGCCCGTTGCGGCTCGGACCGCTCCAAGCGCGCGCCAACTTCTGAAGTCGGTGCTGCGTCGAGGCGGTGTGGTCGTTCCGCGGGTTCATCATGTTCAGCATCATCTGCATGCTCGCGCCGACGCACTGGACGAGGTTCGTCTGCGCGACGTAATCGGTCCGCCGGCCGAGGTCGAGATGGAACGCTCTGGACTGGGCAGCGGCCGTCGTCGGAGCCACCGCCAGCGCGAGGCCGGCGGCCAGGACTAGCGCCACGAATCGTTGCGCGCGCACGGATCTCATCGCAGCAAAGGTACGACGTCGGGGCAAACTCGGTTCTCCGCGGGCCTGTGCATCGTGCGGCGTACAGTGACCCGCGTGACAACGACCCGCCTCGGTGACGCCGTCACGCTCGCCGAGCTCGACTCGGATCCGTATCCGGCCCTGGCGAGACTGCGCGCGCGGGACCCCGTGGCGTGGCTGCCGGTGCTCGACGGCTGGCTGGTCACCCGACGCGACCTGTGCATCGAGGTGATGCGTGACGCCGAACGCTTCACCGTCGACGACCCTCGCTTCTCGACGGGGAGGGTGGTCGGCCCGAGCATGCTGTCCCTCGACGGCGACCAGCACCGCCGCCACCGCGACCCCTTCGCCGCGGGCCTTCGGCGGACGCAGGTCATGGAGCGGTTCGCGGACCGGGTCCGCGAGGAGGCGTGGACGCTCGTCGACGGACTGCGGCCAGCCGGCCATGCCGAGATACGCCGGGATCTCGCCGGTCCTCTCGCAGTGCGCGTCGTGGCCGCGGCCCTGGATCTCCTCGATGTCGAGCCGAGCGTCGTGCTCGGCTGGTACGACGAGATCGTGGGCGCGGTCGACCGGGTGTCCGCCGGCGGCGAGATCGGCGACCGCGCACCGGAGGCCGTCGCGGCCCTCGACCGGCATGTCGGGGCGACGATCGACCGCGGCGAGGGCGTCCTGGCCGACGCCATAAAGACACTGAGCCGACCGGAGATCGTGTCGAACGCGGCGGTGATGATGTTCGGCGGCATCGAGACGAGCGAGGGCATGACGACGTCCCTCTTCTGGCACGTCCTCTCGACGCCGGGAGTGATGGACGCCATCCTCGCGGATCGCAGCCTCGTGACCAACGCCGTGGAGGAGTCCCTCCGGCTCGAGCCGGCTGCCGGCCGCGTCGACCGCTACGCGACGGCGGACATCGACATCGGTGGAGCGACGGTCCGCCGAGGCGATCTGGTCATCGTGTCGCTGACGGCGGCGAACCGCGACCCCGCGACCTTCGAAGATCCCGATCGGTTCGACGTCCATCGCGAGAACGCCCGGAGCCATCTGGCATTCGCGCAAGGGCCGCATGCGTGCGTCGGGCTCCATCTGGCCCGGCTCGAGACCCAGGTCGCACTCGAGGCGGCCCTCGACCGATGGCCGGAGATGCGCCCCGACATCGACGCGACCCCGCCCAGCGGAGTCGTCTTTCGCAAGCCCAAGCGCCTGCCGGTGTCCTGGGCGGTCGACTAGAAGTCGCGCCGCCCCTCGAACGCGCGCTCGACCTCGGGCCGGCTTCGCTCGTAGATGGCCAGTCGATGGCCGCCTGGCCCTGAGAACGAGCGCACCGGTCCCTGCGGGATCTCGAGGCTGTGGCCCTCGTCCCAGCCACGGGCCCCGAGGTCGCGCCGGGCGGCAGCGAGGTCCGCGACCCTGTACACCAGGATCGGCCGGTCACCTTCGACGTGGTCGGCGAGCAGGATGCGCGGTGGACCGTCGGTCAGATCGACCATCGCCACCCGCGCGCCCATGCCGTCGATCGCGAACACGAGCCGCGCGCCGAGGACGTCGGTGAAGTAGGCCATGTCGCGCGGGACGTCGCGACTGGGCATGTAGACGTAGTCGAGCGACTCGAACACGCGGGCAGCCTACGCCCGCGACGTCAGATCGGGGGTGGCTGCCACCCGCCCGATGCCGCCTCGACGATGCGCGCCGCAGCCAACGCGACGTCCTCGCGCCACGGACCGGCGACGAGCTGGACCCCGATGGGCAGTCCCTCTGGAGACGTGCCGCCGCGCACGACGACCGCCGGGAAGCCGGTCAGGTTGTGGACGTCGCTGTAGGTGTCCCCGAAGCCCGGATCGTTGCTCCCGCCGTGGAGGATCGCCGGCTGGGGCATCGCAGGGCAGACGATCACGTCGACGTCCGCCATCCAGCGCAGCATCCGCGACCGGATCGCATCGGCACGCTCGACCATCGCAGTGAGCTCGTCGCCCCGCATCGGCTCCCCGAACTCGACCCACCCGCGCGTGTCGTAGGAGCCGTGACCGGCGGTCCCGGCGCCGGAGATGAGCCGGGCGAGCCAGGCATGACCGTCCGCCGAGATCATCGAGATCAAGGCGTCCCACACCGCATCGAGCCCGGGCGGGCGGCGCTCCTGGACCGCGGCTCCGGCATCCGCGAGGGCGGACGCGGCAGCACGGACGGCGTCGGCAGTCTCGGGTGTCGGTGTCCGGATCCCGTTGTCGGTGAAGGTCGCGACGCGAAGGCCGTCGATGCGAACGGCATCCGCGTCGCGGAGCGCCACCGGATACACGAACGGGTCGATGCCATCGGGTCCCGCGATGATCGGCAGGATCAGCTCCAGGTCCTCGACGCGCCGCGCGATCGGCCCGAGCTGCGTGAACGCCTGGAAGAGCCCTCGGAAGTCCGGCGAGTGGCCGGTTCTCGGCACCCGCCCACTGGTCGGCTTGATGCCCGCGACCCCGCACACATGTGACGGCTGCCGGATGCTGTCGGCCGTGTCGCTGCCGACATCGAACGGCGACGCCCCGGCGGCGACGATCGCCGCAGAGCCGCCACTGCTCCCGCCCGGCGTTCGCGCGAGGTCGTACGGGTTCGACGTCCGACCGTAGACGTCGTTGTCTGTCTCGTCCGACCACGTGAATTCCGGTGTATTCGTCTTCCCGACGAGGATCGCGCCAGCGGCCCGCAGCCGCGCGACGACGGTGGCGTCATCCTTCGGCACACGATCGCGCCAGCCGACCGTGCCGGCCGTCGTGACGGTGCCGGCTGTGTCGTACGAGTCCTTGATCGTGAACGGCAGACCGTGCAACGGACCGAGCGGCTTGCCGTGAGCGAGCGCTGCATCCGCCCGCTCCGCCGCAGCGAGGACGCCGTCGACGCGCTGGACCACCGCGTTGATCAGGGGATCGACCGCATCGATCCGATCGAGGACCGCGCTGACGACCTCGACCGACGCGCGCCGGCCCGTCCGGATGTCCCGCGCCAGATCGGTGGCCGACGCGGCCACCCAGTCGCTACCAGTCATCGCCCGGGCGCTCGTCGCAGCTCAGCATGGCCTGGAGGTCGAGCGCCGGCGAGGTCGGCGTCCGCAGGATGAGGATGTAGCCGTCTTCGTCGGGCGTCCGTCGGGGACCGGCTGCCGTGCGCACGGCGGTCGGCCCCGGCCACGTGATCCAGCCGAGACGCTCGTAGAAGTGGTGAGCGCCGGTGCCCAACCCGCCGAGCTCGAAACCTGCGCGGATGACCGCCCCGACAGCCTCCATCACCCTCGTCCCGATCCCGCTGCCCTGCCGGTCCGGAGCGGTGGCCACGGCCTCGACGTAGCCCGTGCGGATCGGCCGCTCCCCGACGTGCAGCGTCCGCTCGACGACCGCTGCATGCCCGACGATCCGTCCCTCCTCCTCGGCGATGACGTGCGTACCACCGAGCGAATGTTGCCAATCCTCTTCGGTCATGCCCCCGTCGTCGCCGTCGACGAATGCGGCCCACAGGAGGTCGCGCAACTCGGCGATCTCCTGTGGGCTCAATCGGTCGGTCGGGACGCGGCGGACGATCGGATCGGGGATCGTGGGCTCCTTAGGTGAAGCGCCATGTGGTCGCACCGTTCGGTTCGGCAGATGCGACCCCGATGACCCGGTCGAACGCGAGGCGGTACAGGTTCCACGGCGGTGGGCCTGCACTCGGCGCGCTGAACGGCGCAGTGAAGCCGTCGCCGTCGACGGCCACGGGCCAGCCCCCGTCCTTGTACTTCCGGGCGACCGCTTCGAGCGTCTGCCCATCGGTCACTCGCTCGACCTGACCTTCGAACACGAGATCGATGCCCTCAAGGCTGACAGAGATCGATGCGTACGGGTTCGTCGCGAGATCCTTGGACTTCTTGGTCACGTCGCCGCTCGTGAAGTACAGGTCGCCGTCGACCCACATCGCGCCGACGCCGGCGGCATGTGGGTGACCGCTCGACCCCGTCGTGCCGAGGAACCACGTGATCATCGCCGAGGGATCGAGCCCGTCGAGCAGCCCCCGAGGCCGACTCCAGGGCAACGCCTCGTGCCCGTAGCCGTCGAGGTTCTTCGTCTCCGTCGGTTCTCGGGTCGTCATCATCCACGCTCCTGCAACGCCCAGCCGTTGCCATCGGGATCGTCGAAGAACGCGAACGAATTCCATCGGCCGCCCTTCCCGTCGATCCAGGTCCCGTTCTCGAAGTGGCGGATCGGGCTGATATCCAGGCCGCGAGCCGTGAGTTCGGCATGCGCAGCCTCGATGTCCTCGACGACCAGCTGGAGGCCCTGGACGGAGCCGGGCGCCGTCCTGATCGCGCCCTTGCCGACCATGATCGAGCAGCCTGAACCCGGGGGTGTCAGCTGTACGATCCGGAAGTCGTCGTTGGGCTGGTGGTCGACGTCGATGGCGAAGCCGACCTTCTCGCTGTAGAACGCCTTGGCCCGGTCGACATCCTCGACCGGGATCGGCACGAGCTCGAGCTTGTAGTCCATGCTCAGGCCACCGGCTGGCGGAGCTTGGCGAGGAGCTCATCGAGGCGGTCGAAGCCGTCGTTCATCCCCTCCTCCATCCCGCTCTCGATCATGCCGTCGCGCGCCTCGACGGTCTGGTAGACGGAGTGTGTGCGGACGACCGTCTTGCCGTCACGCTCCTCGAACGTGACCTTCTCGAGCGACACGTGGCCGGGCCACCCGTCGAATTCGAAGGTCTGGAGCATGCCGTCGGGCGTCTGATCGCCGTGGAAGACCCCGTGGAAGCCGAATGCGTTGCCGTCCTCGTCGCTGTGGATGTAGCGCCAGGTGCCGCCGTCACGCGGCTCCCACGCCTCGAGTTTCATCGTGTACTTGCGCGGACCCAGCCACTGGACGAGCAGGTCGGGGTCGGAGTAGGCGCGGAACACGAGGTCGCGGGGCGCCTCGAACTCGCGGGTGACGTCGATGAAGGGGACGCCGGCCGGGGCATCGATCCGGGTCGCGGACATCAGGGAGTCCTTTCTCGCTGGTCGACCTGGAGCGCTGCCAGCAGCGCATCCAGTCGCTCGTGGCTCTCCTCCCAATACTCGCGGTAGCCGACGAGCCACTCGGTCGCCTTCCTGAGGGGATCCGCCTCGAGGTGGCTGAGCCGTGCGGTCGCCTTCCGACTGCGCGAGATCAAGCCTGCCGACTCCAGCACCCGAAGGTGCTTCGAGATGGCGGGCTGGGAGACGTTGAACGGTGCCGTCAGCTCGAGGACGCTCGCATCGCCCTCTGCCAGGCGGGCGAGGATCGCGCGTCGGGTCGGGTCTGCGAGGGCGCCGAAAACGGCGTCGAGCTGGTCGTTTGGCATCGCTCCATAACCATATGGTTATGAATAACGGATGTCAAGCCGCGAGCAGGGTGTGCGGCGATCCCCCGCGGTCAGGCGGCGCGACGGATCCTGATCATCGGGATGATGCGCCCGGTCTGGGCCGGATAGTCGGCGAACCACGGCAGAGCCCGGACGTGGTCGTCCCACAGCCGGCCTCGCTCGGCGCCGTCGGCCACGATCGTCGCTGTGCCCTCGAATCGATCGTTGGCCACCTCGACGTCGACGTTCGGGTGGGCCTCGACGTTGAAGATCCACGCGGGATCCTTCTTCGAGCCGCCCGCCGTGCCGGCGACGATGTAATCGTCCCCGTCGCGGTGATAGGTGAGGATCGAGCGGCGATCGGCGCCGGAGCGGGCACCCTTGCTGATCATGATCAAGAGCGGGTGTCCGGCCAGGGGGCCGCTGGTCACATTGCCGTCATGCGCGCGCATGTCGGCGATCAGCTGCTCCTCCCAGGCTGCTTCATCGGCCATGTCTGTGCGTCCTCCGGGGGAATTCGTTGCTAGCGCAACGATGCCACGGAACCGTCGAACGTGCCCGAGCGGCCCGATGGAGGACCCCGTGGTTGCAGAGCAGCGTCCGTCCGGCACCACGCCGACAGCCGCGCGGTACAGTCGAAGCATGGACCGCACGGCCTGGCTGCACGAACGCCGGGAAGCGGTGCGCGCGCAGTACGACGCCGAAGCTGCGACGTACGACGATCTCCCCTACCCCACGACGTCCCACACGACGTTCATCGACCGACTCGTGGCGACCATGCCGTCCGGCGGCCTGCTCCTCGACGCCCCGTGTGGGACCGGGCAGTACTTCGCCCGCATCCGGGGTGCCGGCCGCCGGGTCGTGGGCGTCGACCAATCCGCAGGCATGCTCGAGCAGGCGCGCCGGCGCGGCCTCGCGGAGCGCGTGGCGCGACTCGGTCTGCAAGAGCTCGCGTTCGATGCCGAGTTCGACGGCGCGATGACCGTGGACGCCATGGAGAACGTGTCACCCGAGGACTGGCCTGTCGTCCTGCGGAATCTCCGTCGCGCCGTCCGACCGGGTGCCCACCTGTACATGACGGCCGAGGAGATCGATGACGGCGAGATCGAGGCGGCATGGGCCGCGAACCGCGAGCATGGGTTGCCCGCGGTGCGTGGAGAGGTGATCGAGGGTGATGTCGCCGGGTACCACTACTACCCGCGTCGGGAGCGGGTCGGCGAGTGGCTCGCGGCCGAGGGGCTGACGATCGTCGACCAGGCCACCGACCAGGAGGACGGCTGGGCGTACTGGCACCTGCTGCTCCGAACGGCAGAGCGCTAGGCTCCGGGGATCACCGAGGCCATCGAGGGAGGGTAAAGGGTGCGTCCGATCGCCCGGGATCTGCACGCGATCGTCGCGTGGGTATTCGTCGTCGGCCTGGTCGTCCAGGTCTGGCTGGCCGGTCGTGGGGTGTTCGAGTCGCCGACGATCTTCGGGACGCACCGGGACGTCGGCTACACGTTGAGCCTGTTCACGATCGTGCTGCTGGTGCTCGGGTTGCTCGGTGGCCTCGGTCGCCGGGCGGCGCTGCTCGCGATCGGGATCTTCGTTCTGTTCATCCTGCAGTCGGTGTTCGTGGTGATGCGCGCGTCGACGCCCGCCGTCGCGGCGCTCCACCCCGTGAACGGGTTCCTGATCCTGCTCGCAGCGATGTACCTCGCCTGGGAGTCGACGCAGGCGCGGCGTCAGGTCGCCTGACTGGCTCGCACCACCGTCAGGTCCGTCCCTCCCGTAGCCGCTCGATCGAGGTACCGATCCGGCGCTGGCGGGTCTCGGTCGACTTCGCACCGTCGATCGACAGCGTGAACCGGCGCTTGTTGCTGTAGGACAGCGAGTCGAAGAACCGCTTCGCCTCCGGCGCTGCATCGAGGGCTGCCGCGAAGTCCGCCGGGATATCGACCTCGCGAGGGGCGGTGTCGAGCTCGAGATCGACTTCCATCTCGTCGCCGGGTCTCACCCCTGCCGGGCCACGATGTTCCTGTGCGACGCCGATGAGGTACTCGTCCCCGTAGACCGCAACGGTGTTGCGGTACGAGTAGCCGTTGATCGTCACGATCACCGGTGGGCGCTTGCCTTTGCCGAGCGCCTCGACGACCTCGCGCGGGACGCGGAAGCCGGCGGCGTTCTTGCCGGCCGAGTCGAGCGTGGTCTTGAACCGCATGCGGCGAGTATGGCACCGCTCAGGCGTGGAAGGCCTCCAGCGCCTCGCGCTCGCGCTCGATCTGCCGTCGAGCGGCTGACGTGACATCGATGAAGGGCTCGAGCTCGATCCCACCGTCGCGCAAGGACCATGCGCCAGCGACGGAACCATCGACGAGGTATGTGCCGACGGAGAACGGGTTCTTCGTCGAGAAGACGCGTGGCCGGAACGGCTCTGGCAGCAACCCTGTCCGCCTGGCGTGGACGAGCAGGTTGGCGTCCCAGTGCGGCAGGAACCGGACTGGTGCAGGCGTGTCCGGGTCCGGCAGTGGCTGGCCGGGGAGATCGACCAGCTCGCGGCCGTTCTCGTCCCGGTATCGACGCAGATCCACGCTCGAGCCGGCCGCCTTGGCGGCCGTCACCGAGATCCCGGCCCACGACGCGA
>DATHTG010000446.1:0-3292 GCA_035463515.1 Candidatus Limnocylindrales bacterium | reverse complement strand
AGCTCGTCGTGTCGACATCCACCTCGACGAATCGGACCTTCGGGTCCTCGATCGCGCCGACCGCCCAGCCGGCGTCGACGAGCGCGGTGCTGGTGTCATGACTCATGGGATGGGTGACCTCCCCTCGGACGTTCGTGGTGGTGACGCTGGATCGAGACGGAAGAGGGTCGCGGCGGGTCGGGTCTCAGTCGCCGGACGTCGGACGGTCGCGACGGCTGAACTCGGCGAGCCGCTCGGTACAGTCGGCTGCGGCGCGCTGTGCCTGGCGGACGATCCAGGGGTCGACACGGGTCGAGTCCTCGATCGTCACCGTCGGGCCCGACGGGCCGTCCTCGACGACGATGCCCGAGCTGTTCCGATAGTCGGCCATCCAGTTGGCCTGGAGCTGGAGTGCGACGTCGGCGATGACGGGGACCGGGAAGAGCCAGTCGAGGTACGACGCGTTCAGCCGGTCGGCGATGTCCGCGAGGCGGATCTCCCGGCCGCGCTCGATCCGGGCAAGCAGGTCCACCACGCGGACGGTCGTGAAGGGGTCGCGTGCTTCCGCGATCGTCGGCGGCGTGATCGCGGGGTCCGGCATGCCGGCAGGAGCGGGTCGTAGCGGACCCAGCCCGATGGTCGCCACGGGCGCGTCGGTCACAGGAAAGACATCTCCGAGGAGCGCACTAGGGATTGGCGAGTCTACTCCATCGTGGTCGAACCTTCACCGCTCGCCTCCCCTGCCCTGAACCCATCTGGGGCATGCTGTCGGCCACCGGGCACCTGCCCGGTGCTGTCCGCGCGGCGTTCGCGCGGGCGAGCGTCCCCGCCGCACGAGCCCGATGCCACCGATGGATACCGATCCGACCCAGCCGACCACCGAGAAGGCCCCACCCGACGTGACCTCCCTTGCGCCGGGCCCCTCCCAGGCTCCGACGTCTCCGGCGGCTGGCCGAGGTCGCCGGATGGCAGCCATCGGATCGGCCGTCGCGCTCGCGTTGGTGGTGACGTTCACGGCCGGGATCGGGGTCGGCCGAGTCATCGCGCCAGCCGGCGCGTCGATGGACACGACCTCGAACCCTGCCTCATCCACCAAGCCGACCGACTTCGGGCTGATCAAGGAGGCGTGGGACACCCTCCACGAGCAGTACGTCGGTCGCGACGAGCTCGACGACCGGTCGCTGATCTACGGGGCGATCGACGGGATGACCGACGCGGTCGGCGACACCGGCCATACCGATTTCATGACGCCCGAGGAGCGCAAGCAGCGCGACGACTCGCTGTCCGGCTCCTATGTCGGTATCGGTGTCCGCATCGAGCCCGATGCAGCCGGGCTCCCCAAGATCATCGGCGTCTTCGAGGGCAGCCCGGCCGAGAAGGCCGGCCTGAAACCGGATGACGTCATCGTCGCCGTCGACGGTAAGCGCACCGAGGACAGCTCGATCGACGAGGTCGCAGGCTGGGTCCGCGGTGAAGCCGGCACAACGGTCGAGGTCACGGTGCGACACGGGACCGACGCTCCGGAGCGGACCGTCTCGATCGTCCGTGGCGACGTCCCGATCCAGCCCGTGTCGTGGACCATGGTCCCGGGCACGAAGACGGCTCTCATCCGGCTCGAGCAGTTCTCCAACGGTGCGGCCGACGACATCGTCGAGACGCTGAAGACGGCGCGGGCCGACGGCGCCGAGCGGGTCGTGCTCGACATGCGCGGCAACCCGGGGGGCTATGTCAATGAGGCTGTCGGAGTGGCGAGCCAGTTCCTGACGAGCGGTCTCGTGTACATCGAGCGCAACGCGCAGGGCGGGACCACGGACCACCCGGTTTCCCCGGGCGGCGTCGCGACCGACGTGCCGGTGGTCGTCGTCGTCGACGGCAACACGGCGAGCTCGGCAGAGATCGTGTCGGGTGCGCTGCAGGACGCGGGCCGGGCGAAGGTCGTCGGTGAGACGACGTTCGGGACCGGGACGGTCCTCGGCGAGTTCGATCTGTCCGACGGCTCAGCATTGCGGGTCGGGACCGTCGAGTGGCTCACCCCGAGCGGCCGCCGGATCTGGCACGAGGGTATCGCCCCGGATGTGCCGATCGCGATGCCGGCGGATACCGAGCCGCTGAGCCCCGAGGATGTCGCGAAGCTGACGGCGGCGGCGGTCGGCTCGATCGATGACACCCAGCTCGCCAAGGCGCTCGAGGTCGTCTCGACGCAGCAGGTCGCCTCGACCCGATAGGCACGCGACGCCTCAGGGCGCCTCGAACACGTCCCGGATCCGCATCGCAAGCGTGAGGTCGAACACGGCCGACGGATCGGCCAGCGACTGCCCGAGCAACTGCTCGATCCGCCCGATCCGGTAGGCCATCGTGTTGACGTGGATGAACATCCGTGCCGCGGCGCGACGCTGGACGCGATCCTCCTCGAGATAGATCCGCAGCGTCGTGGCCAGTTCCGAGCCATGTCGCCGATCGTGCTCGATGAGCGGCGCGAGGGCGTCCCGGGCGAAGGCGTCGAGCTCCTCGGGTGACGACGCCTGGAGGAGCAATCCGTACGGGCCAAGCTCGCGTTCGCCGATGACGCTGCCGCGACGACCGAGCTTGAGCATCACCTCGAGCGCGCGGCGGGTGGACGCGAACGTCTCGGCGTAGGCCGCCGGTCGATCACACGGCCCGCCGATCGCGATCGTCGTGGTCCCCGGACCGACGCCGGCTTCGATCGCCGACTTCAGCTCGTCGGCGAGCTCGCGCGATCCGATCGACCGGGGATCCACCCGGCGCGCCAGCACGACGATCACCCCGCCGAAAGACACGGCGAGGCTGCGTGGGAGCAGGACCGCGAGCCGTTCGCGAACCAGTGAGACGAGGTGCCCGTCGTCGAGGCCGACGTCCGCCGACGGTGTGGATGGCCGGGCGACGTCGATCACGAGGAGGTCGTGCGACCGCCCGAGATCATGCCCGAGCCGCGCAGCCCGGCCGGCGATGGCACCCTCGCTCGGATACGTCCCGGCGAGTAGATCCGAGATGGCCTCACCGCGAAGGCGCTCCTCGACCTCGAGCGTGGCTCGGATCTTCGCGAATTCGAGCGCGACCCCGGTGACGGCCACGTCGACGAGCGCCCGGTCGATCGGGCCGAGGTCACTCTCGGCGGAGAGCACCAGGTGCCCCGCGACGTCGCGGCCGACACGGACGGCGACCGACAGCGGCTCGACCTGCCCGTCGGCCTCGACGAGCCCGCGCCAGTCGTCGCTGCCGTCCGGGGAGGCGCCGGCGATCACCCGCCGGATGTGATCCTGTATGACGACACGGCGGCCCAGGTGCTCGGCGA
>DATHTG010000445.1:0-10377 GCA_035463515.1 Candidatus Limnocylindrales bacterium | reverse complement strand
CGATCGCGTCCTCGAGGTCGCGACCGAGGTCCAGGCGGCCGCGTAGCCAGGACCGGCAGGTCGGCGCGGGCCGGGGCCGCGGCCCGCGCCGCCGCCGTCAGTCGTCGCGGGTCAGCGACCCGCCGGGACCTCGATGACCCGGCGTCGGCCAACGACGAGCGCCGCCAGGCCACCGACGATCGCGACGGTCACACCGATGCCGATGAGCGGGAGCAGCTCCGCGCCGACCGAGGTCGCCGTCGCCGGTGTCGCAGGGGCCGGGGCCGGGGCCGGTCCCGCGCCGCTGACGAGCGGGTCGTCGGTCAGCGGGAAGATCATGTCCGACCGCTGGCACGCGCCGCCCTCGACGCATGACTCGCCGACCATCCCCACGATGACCTCGCCGATGCCGCCGTCGGGCACCTGGATGGACGCCGTGTAGTGCCCCGACCCACGCGGGACCTCCGTGCCCATGACCTCGGTCACGCTCGTCCCGTCCGGTCCGACGAGCCGGATGTACACCGGTGACCCGTAGATGGGCTGCGTCTGATCGCCGTCGACGGAGAACACCGACCAGCCGACCTTGATCGTCGAGCCTGGTTCCACATCCCGCGGCAGGGCGGTATCGAGCTTGGCCTCTGCGCCTTCCTTGGCGAGGACGGGAACGGTCAGGCTCAGCGCGGCAACCACGCTGACGACCGCGCCGATCATTGCGGTGCGACGAGACATGTCGGATGACCTCGAGAGCGGGAGTATCAGCCTCCGTACACCTGCGGTCGGACTTCGGTTCCCGGGTCGGGCTCGCTATCGACATCGAGGATCTCGTTGTCGATGAGCCTCGTCTCGCCGAATCGGACGGCCATCGATGCGAGCGCCGGTCGATCGACCGTCTCGAGCTCCTCGAGCGTCGCGTTGTCGGCCACGGAGACATAGTCGACGGCGGCCAACGGCTCGGCGGCGAGTATCTGACGCATCCGGGCACGCAACGCGTCACCCGATCGCTCGCCGGCCTCCCATGCCTCGCGCGCCGCGCTCAACGCTCGCCGCAGGACCGTCGCCGCGGCGCGCTCTTCGAGCGATAGATGGACGTTCCGCGACGACAGCGCAAGACCGTCGGGTTCGCGGACCGTGGGACACGCGACCACCTCCGTGCCGATCGCCAGGTCGCGCGCCATCTGCCGGATGACCATCACCTGCTGCGCGTCCTTCTGACCGAAATACGCGCGGTCCGCGCCGACCAGGTGGAAGAGGATCGCGACGACGGTGGCGACGCCATCGAAGTGGCCCGGCCGGGCTGCGCCTTCCAACGGCTTCGAAATGGCCCCGACCGACACCGTCGTATCGAAGCCCGGCGGATAGACCTCTTCGACCCCGGGCGCGAAGACGATGTCAACGCCCTCGGATTCGCAGATCGCGATGTCGTGCGCCTCGTTCCGCGGGTAGCGGGTGTAGTCGGAGGCCTCGTTGAACTGTCGCGGGTTCACGAAGATCGTCGCCACCGTCGTGGCGCTGTCGTCCCGCGCGCGGCGCATCAGCGCGCGGTGACCGTCGTGGAGCCAGCCCATCGTGGTGACGAGACCGAGGGGACGGGCCGCGTCTTTCAGCGCGTCCCTCAGCTCCTGCCGTGTGCGGACGACGCGGGTCGTCGCCGCGGGCTGGGTTCGCGCCACGTGCCGAGGGTCAGAGATCGCGATCGAGCGGGATGCCGGCGATCGGCACGTCGGCGGCACGATCGGAGACGCCCCGACCCAGCGCCTCGTCGAGGACCGCGTCGTCCATCCGGACCGTTTCCTTGTCGCCCGGGAACGTCCCGGCGGCGACATCAGCGGCGTAGGCGAGCGCCGCGTCGCGGATCGTCTCACGGAGGTTGGCGTACGGGCGGGCGTGGCGCGGCAGGAAGTCGCCCAGACCGAGCAGGTCGGTCACGACCTGGACCTGGCCGGTGCACATCGGGCCGGCGCCGATGCCGATGGTCGGGATCTTGAGTCGATCGGTGATCGCTCCGGCGAGCTGCGCAGGCACGAGCTCGAGCACGATCGAGAAGGCGCCCGCCTCCTGGACGGCGAGCGCATCGGCGAGGAGCGCCCGCGCCTGGTTGCGGTCCTTGCCCTGGACCTTCACCTTGCCGCCGAGCCCGTGCTGCGCCTGTGGGGTCCAGCCGATGTGCCCCTGGACCGGGATGCCGGCCTTCACGAGCGCCTCGATGATCCGGGCCGACCGGACGCCGCCCTCCACCTTGACCGCCTGGGCTCCGGCTTCCTGGAGGAATCGCCCGGCGTTCTCGAGCGCCTCGTCGGTCGATGCGTAGGTCAGGAACGGCATATCACCGATCACGAGTGCCTGCCGCGTGCCGCGAACCACGGCCTTGGTGTGGTGGAGCATCTCGGTCATCGTCACGCGGACCGTCGACTCGTAGCCGAGCAACACCTGGCCGAGTGAGTCGCCCACGAGGATCAGCGGGATGCCCGCCTCATCCAGGATCCTCGCCGTCGGGAAGTCGTATGCCGTCAACATCGGAAGCTTTTCGCCGTCCGCGTGGCGCTTGGCGATGTCGGTGATCGTCAGCCGGCGTGGCGTGTCGGACGAGGCGCTCATATCAGCCAGTCTGCGCTGCGCCGTCACGGTCGTCCAGCGCGCGAGCCACGCGGTCGAGGATGCGGTCGGCGACCGCGCGCTTGGGCAGCATCGGGAGCTCGTCCCGACCGCCGTCGGCATCGAGGATCGTGACTCGGTTCGTGTCGGTGCCGAAGCCGGAACCGGCCTCCGCGACGTCGTTCGCGACCAGGAGGTCGATGCCCTTGCGTTGGAGCTTCCCGGCAGCGCGCTCGAGCGACCCGGTCTCTGCCGCGAACCCGACCAGGTACGGGCGGGGGGACAGCGGCTGGTACGTCGTCTCGCCCTCGCGGTCCGTGCCGCGGGCGATGCGCGCGATCTGGCCGAGGATGTCCGGGGTCGGCTCGAGCTCAAGCGTGAGGGCAGACCCCCGCTCGATCTTCCTTCCGGCGCTGGTCGCCGGGCGGAAGTCGCTCACGGCTGCGGCCATGACGAGCGCGTCGAAGCCGGCGGCGCCGTCGTCGGCGTGGGTCAGCTTGTGCAGCGCGGTTCGCAGCTCCGCCGCCGACTCGACGTTCACGGTCGCCGCGCCGGCAGGTGGGGCGACGTCCATGTTGGCCGCGACGAGCGTCACACGGGCCCCGCGGGCGAGCGCAGCTTCGGCCACGGCGACCCCCATCTTCCCGGTCGAGCGGTTCCCGATGAAGCGCACGGGATCGATGGCCTCACGTGTCCCGCCCGCGCTCACCACGATGTGGCGGCTCGTCAGGTCCGCGTCGCGTACCGGTTCGACCGTCGGTGGCCGAAGGGCAGCGTCCGCGGCCCGGACCGGTCGTGTGCCGATCGCCGCGACGACCGCATCGACGATCGCCGGCAGATCCGCGAGCCGCCCGACACCCGACTGTCCGGATGCCAGCTCGCCGGCCGCCGGCTCGACGATCGTGTAGCCGAAGTCCTCCCGCAGGCGAACGACGTTGTCACGCGTCGCGGGGTGGGTCCACATGTCGCCGTCCATGGCAGGCGCGACGATCACCGGCGCGCTCGTCGCGAGGGTCGTCGCCGTGACGACGTCACCGGAGAGGCCGTGCGCCATGGCGCCGAGCCAGTGGGCCGTGGCAGGCGCGACGACGATCGCGTCGGCCGTGTCGGCGACGACGATGTGACCGATCCGGCCGTCCGGCAGGAGCGCGAGGACGTCCGTCTCGACGGCGTGCCGCGAGAGGGCCTGGAACGTCAGCGGACCGACGAATGCGGTCGCGGCCGGCGTCAGCATCGCGACGACGTCCGCGCCCTCGGCGCGGAGGAGTCGGAGCAGCTCGACCGCCTTGTATGCCGCGATCGACCCTGTCACGCCGAGACCGATGAGCCGTCCGTCGAGTCGGCCGGTCACGGCAATCCCAGTTCGAGGCGCTCGCCCCCGGCGACCTCGGCGTGCAGGATAGCGAGACCCTTGAGCGTGAGGTCGGGATCGATCGCGTCGATGCCTTCCAGATCGCCCGCCCACGGAGCCGCGGACAGACCGCCCGTCAGGATGGCCCTGACATCGCTCGATGGAACGCCGGCCTGGTCGGCCAGCTCACGGCGGATACGCGTGAGCAAGCCGGCGACGAGCGACTGGTAGCCGAACACCGTGCCCGACTGCATCGCGCTGACCGTGTCACGCCCGATCGCCCGATCCGGCGCGCGAAGCTCGATCCGCGGCAGCTTGGCGGTCCGTGCCGCGAGCGCCTCGAGGCCGAGCTCGAGGCCCGGCGCGATCGCGCCGCCGACGTAGGCGCCGTCCGCAGCGACGCAATCGAAGGTCGTGGCCGTCCCGAAGTCGACCACGATGGCCGGTGCGCCGTACAGCCTGCCGGCGGCCAGCGCGTTGACGAGCCGGTCGGCACCGACCTCACCCGGACGCTCCGTCCGGACCGCCAGCGGGACCGTGCCGGCCAACGCAAGTGTCAGTGGTCGCTCGCGACGCGATGCGATGGTCTCGACGTGCGCGGTCAGGGCTGGCACGACCGACGCGCAGGCGATGGCCGAAACGTCGGCGAAGGACGCGTCGTCCAGCCGCAGTAAGCCGTCGAGCAGGACCTCGATCTCGTCGGCTGTCGCGCGCGGCACGGTCGCCGCACGGCGCGTCGCGATGAGGGCGCCGTTGCGCAGGAGCCCGACCGTGACGTTCGTGTTGCCGATGTCGATCGCCAGGAGCATGGCCGGGATGATACGCGCGGACCCGGCCCGCGCCGCCGTGCGAGTCAGGGTCCGCCCCCCTTTCGGGAGCGGCCACGAACCGTCCACGAAGCCGTTCCCGCGGCTATCGCCGTGCGGTACCATCGCCGCGTCCTCCCAGGCAGTCCCCCAGCATCGACCTGCAGGAGTCCGAGTCTGTGTCGACGTCGCCGGCCGCCAAGTTCTTCGTGAACCAGGGCGTCGTGGCCAGCCCGACCGACATGCTCCACCTGCTCAAGCCGCTGCTGAAGCAGACCGTCACCTATCGATATCTGCGCGGGCGCGAGGTCGTCGCGCACGGGACCGGCTGGGTCGAACGGATCGTCACGGATTCCCCGGACACGTCCACCTACTTCACGCCGCTGGCGATCACGCTGAACATCGATTCCTTCGAGCATCTCGAATTCGAGACCCGCCCGGACCAGTTGCTGGTGTACACGCTCGTGCAGGGCGATGAGCGGGTCATCGTCGAGTTCGCGCCGATCGGTGCCGGGAGCGAGGACGCCTCGCCCTTCGCGCCGCGTCAGCTCGAGTTCGACACGTCCGATTACGTCCAGATGGAGTTGCTCGGCCTCGACGCCCACGAGGACGAGTAGCGCGTCCGGAGCCGGCGCGGAGGAGCCGGCGGTCAGAGGGGGCAGCGACCTGGCGTGGACCGAGCCCGCCCGTGGTCCGGCGCGCCGCCGAGGGGCAAGGAGGGACCGAGACGAGGTGGCAGTGACGAGTGACCGCATGCCGCAGGGCGGTATCGCGGACTACTTCAAGTTCGCCGAGCGCGGGACGACGTTACAGACCGAGGCCAAGGCCGGTCTGACGACGTTCCTCGTCATGGCCTACATCCTGTTCCTGAACCCCGCGATCCTGTCGAACATGTTCGGTGCGCCGGGGTCACCCGAGGCTGCCGCGTTCATCCCGGCAGCATCCGCCGCGACGGCGCTGGTCGCCGGACTCCTCACCATCGCTATGGGCGTGATCGCGAATGCCCCGCTGGCGATGGCGGCCGGCCTCGGCATCAACGGCGCGGTCGCCTTCGGCCTGGTCCTGACCCAGGGCCTGAGCCCGGCCGGCGCGATGGGTGTCATCGTGCTCGAGGGCCTGATCGTGACGGTCCTCGTCCTGGTCGGCCTGCGCGAGGCGATCATGCGCGCGGTCCCGATGTCCCTGAAGCGAGCGATCGGTGTCGGGATCGGTTTGTTCATCCTGTTCATCGGATTCATCGACGCGGGGGTCATCGTCAAGACCGGCGGCTCGTCGGCCGAGAACCCGGTCCCGGTGACGCTCGTGTTCCCGACCGAGCCGGCGCACTTCCTGTTCTGGCTCGGCTTGCTGCTCACCGCCGCGCTGTGGGCGCGCAGGGTGCCCGCGGCACTCCTGATCAGCATCCTCGTGATCACGATCCTCGCGATCGTCTTCGGGATCCAGCAACTACCGGCATCGTTCGTCGCGACCCCCGACTTCTCGACGCTCGGGGACTTCGACCTCACCAACGTCTTCACGGTCCTGGGCGTCCTGGCGGCCGCGCTGACGATCTTCAGCTTCATGCTGACCGACTTCTTCGACACGATGGGCACCGCCACGGCCATCAGTGAACAGGCCGGGCTCGTCGATGAGGGCGGACAGCCAGAGAACATCGGGCGGATCCTGCTCGTCGATTCCATCGGCGCGGCCGCCGGTGGCGCTGCGGGCATCAGCTCCAACACGAGCTACATCGAGAGCGCGGCCGGTGTCGCGGAAGGTGGCCGGACGGGATTCTCGTCGGTCGTCACGGGCGTGCTGTTCCTGCTCGCGATCCTGCTGAGTCCGCTCGCGATCCTCGTCCCGTACGTCGCGACCGGGCCTGTCCTCGTCTTCATCGGGTTCCTGATGATCGGGCTCATCCGAGACATCGATTTCTCCGACATCGAGGAGGGCTTCCCGGCGCTCCTCGGGCTGATCCTGATGCCGCTGACGTTCAGCATCACGGTCGGGATCGGCGCGGCGTTCATCGCCTATGTGGTCGTGAAGGTCGTCCGCGGGAAGGCGACCGAGGTCCATCCGCTCATGTGGGTCGTCGCGATCGCGTTCGTCATCTACTTCATGCAGAACTGGTTGAACGCGACCATCCTGTAGCCCCCTCGACACGGTTCGGCGCCCCGGTCTCCGGCCGGGGCGTCGCCATGCCGGGCGCCCGGACG
Source organism: Candidatus Limnocylindrales bacterium (assembly GCA_035463515.1). Lineage (GTDB taxonomy): Bacteria > Chloroflexota > Limnocylindria > Limnocylindrales > CSP1-4 > SPCO01. The sequence goes on along the minus strand of DATHTG010000445.1, from coordinate 3,454 downwards.
CGGCAGGGAGGTCCTGTACCATCCGTCGCGATGTTCGAACGGACCGCGCTGCCCGAGGGGCCGCGCGTCATCAGCTCCCGCGTGCCGGGGGCACGTTCGGTCTCCATCGCCGCGTACGTCCTGGCCGGTTCGCGCCTGGAGAGCGCCGCCGAGGCCGGCGTCGCCCACTTCATGGAGCACCTCACCTTCAAAGGCACGGCCGCGTACCCGACGACGCGCGCGATCAGCGAGGCGATCGAGGGCGTCGGCGGCTCGTTCAATGCCGCGACCGACCGTGAATCGACCGTCTACTGGGTCCGCGTCCCGCATCGCGAGGCGAAGCGGGCGATGGACGTCATCGGCGAGTTGATCGTCCGCCCGACTCTCAGCACCGAGGAGATCGAGGGCGAGCGCAGCGTGATCATCGAGGAGATCCGCGGCTACCAGGACGACCCGACCGAGTACGCCCAGACGCTGTTCCAGACCGCGATGTTCGGCGACGGGCCGCTCGGCCGCGAGATCTGCGGCGACGAGGACGGGATCCGCGCTCTGCCCGACACGACGATCCGCGACTTCTGGCGGACGACGTATCGACCGGCGAACACGGTCGTGGCCGTGGCAGGCGACATCGACCATGCCGAGGCAGTCGACCTCGCTGCGACGGCATTCGGCACGGGAAACGGTGTCGTTCCGGGGTTCGCCCCGGCGCCCGGTCTGCCGGCCGGCGACAGGGTGCTCCTCGGCAAGCGCCCCACGGCCCAGGCGCAGCTCGTCGTCGGCGTCCCTGCCCTCCATCGCGATCACCCGGATGCGTGGACGCTCGCATTGATGAATGCCGTCCTCGGGGACGGGATGAGCAGCCGGCTCTTCCAGGCCGTCCGCGAGGAGCTGGGCCTCGCTTACGACATCTCGTCGGGGCTGGTCGACTATGCCGATGCCGGTGCGCTCGAGATCTCGGCCGGCGTGGACCCCGACTCGCTCGACGATGCGCTGGAGGCGATCCTCGTCGAGCTCGCGCGCGTGCGCGACGAACCCGTGCCCAGTGATGAACTCGGGCGGGCCAAGCGGTATCTCTCCGGGGGTCTCGAGCTCCGCATGGATGAGACCCGCCACGTCGCATCGTGGATCGGCGGCCAAGAGGCGCTCCACGACCGGGTGCTGACCGTGGATGAGGCACTGGCCGAGATCGACGCCGTGACCGCCGATGACATCCAGCGGCTCGCGTCGACGCTCGTCGTGAACGACGGGCTCCGCCTGGCCGCCGTGGCGCCGGCCCGGGTGCTGCGCGGCCTCGACCGCCACCTCAAGCTGCCGGCATGAGCGACTCGCCGACACGGACGGCCGAGCGGTCGCCCGACCTGATCCTGGCGCGGCTCCATCTCCGGCTTGGGTCGCTGTCCCTGGCCCGCGCGGAGCTCGAGACGCTCGCCGGCAAGGACATGCTCGACGCCGAGGGCGTCATCGACCTCGCGGAGGCGCGCTGGCGGACCGGCGACATCAGCGGGGCAGGGGAGGCGGCGGCGCTCGTCATCGACGACGACGAGGGCCCCGTGCTCGCCCTCGTCGTGGCCGCCGAAGCCGCTGCGGCTCGAGGCCGGCCCACCGAGGCGCGCCGGTTGGCCGCGAAGGCCCTTGCAGCCGCGAACGGCTCGATCGATGCGATCTTCGCCGGCATGCCGCGCAGCCCTGCGTGGCCGCCGGACCCCGCCGCTCCGCCGCCGTCGCCGACGACGATGTTCGAACAGCCGCATCCTGGCCGTGGAGGCGGCGCGCGCGGAGGACGTGGCGAGCGAGCTTCGCGGACCGATCGGCTCGCGCGCGAGGGTGTCGCCGACCTCGACCCATCCGCTGCCGGCGAACCCGCCGATCCCGGCGACCGGGTGGCGTCCGCGGAGTCCGGGGCCGGCTTGTGGGACGAGCACCTCGCAGCGGCGGCGGAGGCGGAGGCGGAGACGCAGGCCGCGATCGATGCATCGCTGCCGACGGGCGACGAGGCACTGGAGATCGGGCGTGCGGCGCTCGAGTCGGGCGATATCGGGGGCGCGGCGCTCCAGCTCGCGCTGGTGCTACGGATCGCACCAGCCCTTGCGCCAGCCGTCCTCGACCTCATCGGCGATCGGCACGAGCCAGGTCTGGCGTTCGTCCGGGGCGATGCGTATCGTCTCGTCGGGCGCGAGCTCGATGCCCGGCGTGCGTACGCCGATGCCGCCCGACCCGCGACGCCACCCACCGATGGATCCCCGCCACAAGGAGACCCCGCGTGACCGAACGCACCCTCGTCCTCGTCAAGCCCGACGGCGTCCAGCGGCAGCTGACCGGTCGGATCCTCGCGCGCTACGAGGAACGCGGGTTGAAGATCGTCGGGCTCAAGCTCGTCCACGTGGACCGAGCCCTCGCGGAGCGCCATTACGCGGCGCATCGCGAGAAGCCGTTCTTCGCGGGTCTGGTCGACTTCATCACGTCGGCGCCACTCGTTGCGCTGGCCCTCGAAGGTCCGAACGCGATCGCCGTGGTCCGCGCGATCAACGGAGCGACGCGGCCACACGAGGCAGCGCCCGGCACGATCCGGGGCGATTTCGCGCTCGAGACCGCCCAGAACATCGTCCACGCGTCTGACGGGCCGGAGGCGGCCACCAGCGAGCTTGACCTCTGGTTCCGTCCCGACGAGCTGCTCGACTATGACCGTGACATCGATCGCTGGGTGCTCGCGCCCGAGGACTGATCGCGGCTGAGCCGCGCCTAGGACGCGGTCGGCACCGGCTCCGGCGACGCGGCGGGCGACTCGGCAGGCGGCTCCGGGGATGGAGCGTCGGAGGAGGCTGGCGGCTCTGACGCACCCGGCTCGCCCGGTTGCTGGGGCGTGAACGACTCGACGCTCTCGCCGATCGTCGGTGGCAGCCCGGCCGCGGCCTGGGGCGCTCCGAACGCACCGGCCGAGACGACCAGCGCGAGGATCGCCAGCAAGCCGGCACTAGCCGTCGCCGCGACGAGGCGATTGTCCGACCACGCACGGCGGAGCGAGGCGCGCACATGCGTCAGGTCCACTCGGTCGAGGACGGGTCGCCAGGCGACGCGCGGGCCTGTTCCGGCCCGCTCGATGCCGACCGCGAACAGGCGCCCGTAGTAGAGGAGGGGACTGAGCGTCCCGAGCATCACGAGGAGGGCAAGCGGCCCATCCAGGACCAGCGCGACGAGCTGGGCGCGCGCTTCCGCTGCGGCGAGGCCGGGCAGCCCGATGCTGGCGAGAACGACGAGCGCCAGCACGCCGGCGAGGATCGGGGCGCGGATGGCCCAGCCGCGGAGCTCCGTGACGCGGCCGGTCCCGAACGTCGCTCGTGTCGCTGCCGCCCACGCAGCGAACGCGCTGCGTGCCACGATGAATGCGAGGATCCAGATCCGTGCGGGAGCCCACGCCGCCGGATCGAGCGCCGCGACGGCGAGCAGCACGACGCCCGCGTCGCCGACGATGGCGTAG
>DATHTG010000444.1:0-2340 GCA_035463515.1 Candidatus Limnocylindrales bacterium | reverse complement strand
GTGATGATGATGTCCTGATAGAACACGCGCCGGCGTGACTGCTCGAGGAGCCGAAGCGCGACGAGGGTCCCGGCGACGGCGGCGCCGAAGATGAGGTCGTCGACCACGAGGCTGGTTCGACTCGGATAGAGCGCGACGGCGACGACATACCCGACGCTGATCACGCCCGTGCGCCACGCAGCAAAGACGAAGCCCGTGCGTGACACGAAACCGAAGGCGAACAGCAGCATGATCGCGCTGATCCCGTAGCCCGGAAGCACGCCGCCCGTGGACGCAAGCCATAGGATCACGAGCCCGTTCACCGAGGTCAGGAATGAGAGGACGGCGTGCTGGCGATCAAGCGTCTCGAATCGCTCGGAAAGCACGAAGGCCACCCAGTTCAGCACCCCGACTGCGAAACACGCGACGACCGCGCGCTCGAACGGGATCGGTGTGCCGGTCGGGATGACGACGGCGGCCAACAGCCAGATGGCCGCTGCTGCGCCAGTGGTTATCCGGAAGCCATCCAGGCTCTCCGCCCCCGCTACCCGCTGATAGCGTCGTTCGAGCGCCTGGTCGAGGAAGCGAAGCGAGATCGGCCGAACGGCGCCGATCGCCGTATCAAGTCGACTCGCGGGTTGGTCCGTCGGGCGCGACGTTTCCGCCCCAACGACGAAGGCGTCCTTGCGGCTGCGATCCCGGACGATCCGTCCAACGGCGACAGAAAGGCTCAACCGTTCACCCCTTCAACGGGATCGGCAAGCGAGGTCGCATCCGCACCCAGCGGCCGAAGGGCCGAGTCTCTACCGCAACGAGGCTGAACGGCATCGGCGCCCGGCCAGTCGTTCATCGGCCGAATGACGTACGGCTGGGCTATGCGAAAACCGGCGGGCGGTCGTCTTGGACGGTCGGGTCAGCGCGAGACCCCAAGCCGTCTACGCTGCGCCGCGATCGCTCAGGAGACGCGAGAGCTCGTCCGACTTGGCCGGTCGAACCCAATCCGCGGCATCGCGGTTCAGCACGAGAGTCGATGCGCGATCTCGTCGGCGACCTCCGAGTGTGTCGTAGACGATCGTCGCATCGGTCAAGGGCACCATCGGTGGGCGTCGGCCGAGATCGATCATCGGATCTGCCCCGGGGCGTGTGTGGACGTAGCCATGCACGACGTACCGTCCCGCGCCGGCCATCACCGCGGTCTGCCGGGTGCGGCGACGCAGATCCGGCGAACCTCGCGGGTCGCCGGCCTTGACCGCGACCAATTCCGGCCTCGGCACGACCGCGCGAGGGACGTCGACGAGACTGCCGTCCGGCCCTTGGCACACGACGTCGACGAGCTCGAGCTCGTCGGCGGCGTTCAGCAGATCCGTAAGGCGGTGGGCGTCGAGACGGATCGATCCCGCGAGTAGGCTCTCGTGGCCATATGCGACGAAGTCGATCGTCAGGACGTCCTCAGGATCCGCGAGGGGCGTGGCCTTCGGCGCGAGCCGAAGCCGGAGCACCCTCGTCGCGACGGCGATCAGCTCCGTCATCGTCCGTTCGCCTGCATTGCTGACTCGACGGCGTCTCGCACAGATCCGTGTCTGCCGTACGTCATACCGCGCGCTCGACCACTATCGACGCCGGTCACCCCCGCCGCCCACGATCTGTCTTGAGAGATCCCTCACCAGCGGCCCGCGGTCGACCAGAAGCGGCAGGTCTGGCGTCTCGACGTCGTCGCCAACGCCCTCGACGACCCACTCGACCTGTTCGCGGTTCACGAGGATCGTGTTCGCGCGCTGCTGGATGCGTTCCGATCCGAGCTCGTACTCGATCAAGGCGTCGGTCAGCGCCACCATCGTCCGGCGGTGGCGAAAGCTCGAGATCGGATCTATGCCTGGCAGCGCGTGCAGATAGCCGCGGATGTGGTACGGCCCGGTCCCGATCGCCAGCGGATGCTGTCGGGTCCGGACACGCCGTCCGCGCTCCCCTCGCGGGCCGACGGCATGGACCGCCAGCATGTCGTCGCGCGGGACCACCACGTCGCGCACCTCGATGATCTTGTCGCCGATCAGGCTCTCGACGTGGACGTCGACGAGCTCGAACTCATCGTGGTCGTTGAGAAGGTCTGACAGCCTCGCTGCGTCGAGTCGGATGTGGCCCGTCAGGACACAGTCCTCGGCATAGCCGATGAACTCGATCTCGGGCGCGAGCGGCGGCGCTGCTGCCTCTGGCGCGGCCGGCGGTTCGGGCGTCCTGCCCATCACCATGCGGAGTCGTCGGCCGAACCTCTCGATCGCCGGCGTCGACCCGTCGATCCTCGAGTGCCCCCTGGCATGTAGCGGCATGGGTGAGGCTCCTTCGTGTAGGGGGTCGAGCGAAGGC
>DATHTG010000443.1:0-14545 GCA_035463515.1 Candidatus Limnocylindrales bacterium | reverse complement strand
GACCGCGTCGCTATGGTAGGTCTCGGGGTGGTCACCGAAGCCCTCGGGCCTGTCGTCGATCACGGCCTCGAGCTGGTCGCGTGACAGCACCAGGACCTTGACCACCTCGTCGTGGAGGTCGAACGCCTCCGGCAGCGCTCGTTCGATCTGCTCACGGATCCACCTGGGGCGTCGATCGGAATCGAGGATGACGTTGCCGCTGGCGAGGTACGTCTTGACGTTCGAGAACGCGAGGCGTTCCAGCCGCTCGCGCAGCTCGGCCATCGGCACCCGGTTCTTGCCGCCCACGTTCACGCCGCGGAGGAGCGCCAGATACGTCTTCTTCACCGTTCGGTCGGGCGACCGTCAGTCGTTGTAGAGACGTTCCTCGATCAGTTTCTCCTGGACGGTCCGACCGTTGGGGTCGAAGCAGGAGAACTCGAAGTGCTTCTCGAATTCGAGGTCGACGTTGTCCTGACCGCCGCGGTTCTTCTCGACCGAGACGACCACCCAGTCGCGGAAGCGCTGCGCCTGGTACGGGTTGAACTCGATGTTGACCTTCGCGACGATGTGGTACTTCTCGTTGAGGATCAGGATGATGTCGGCCTCGTAGTTGATCGCCGACGAGCCGCGCAGGTGGAAGTTGCGCAGGCGAGAGGCCTTGAGGCCTTCCTTGTCAGCCGCCACGATCGACACCATCGGGACGTCCTCGGACAGGGCGATGTCCTTGAGGCCGTTGACGATGTAGGTGACCTTCTCCGACTCGTTCTCGGGCTCCGGGACCTGGGGCACCTTCTGCATGTAGTCGACGAACACGACCAGCCGTCGCTCGCCGGACAGCGCGCGGTGCTGCTGGACGAGCTTGCGGATGTTGTCGATCGTGCTGGCGGTCTGCGAGCCGCGAAGTAGGAACAGGTTCTGCCCGTAGCGGGCGATCCGGTCGAGCGACGGCCGAAGGCGCGGGTTGTTGGCGAGTTGCGGCGTCGCCGCGCCCTCCGCCATCCACGTCCCGAGGATCTCCTTGCGGACGTCCTGGATCTTGATCGCGCCGGTCTTATGGGGCAGGTGCGCGAGGGCCGATTCCATGGCGATGAGGCGGTTCATCAGGTACGCCTCGTCGTGCTCGAAGCACAGGTAGAGGACGTTGGCCTGGCCGCCGGACGCGATGTTGCGCGCCATCTGGAGCGCCATCGTCGTCTTGCCCGTGCCCTGTGCGCCACCGATGAGCAGCAGCTCCCCGGCACGCAGCCCCGAGCCGATCGTCTTGTCCATCGGGGTGAAACCCAGCGGGACCGGCTGATATTCGGCCAGGTGACCGGTCGTAACGCGTTCGTTCAGGTCGACGAGCACGTCGAGCGCAGACCTCGGCGCCATGCTGCCGTTGTCGGTGTCGAGCCGCCAGCCTCGCGCGGCAGGCGCCTGCGCCGGCGCAGGCGCAGCGTTAGGGTCGAGATCGGTAGTCACGCGGTCGGATCCTCCCCGGAGGCCGGCGCTCTTGGCGCTCATGCGGCGACTGTAGGGTAGCACCGGGTGAATCCCGTATCACCCATCCGTACTGCGCCGGTCCCCTCCCGTCGACGACTGATCCAGTGCTCGGTTCCCGGCGCGGCCCAGCGCAGCGATCTCGTCGAAGGTCGCCACGATCGCCCGGATGGCGCCCTCGTAGTTGTCCAGGTCGAGCCACTCGTTCGGGGCGTGGGCGAGGTCATTCGGCTGGGTGAAACCCTCCAGCACGACCGGCAACCCGAGGATGCGCTGGAAGCTCGCCGCGATCGGGATCGACCCACCGGCATTGATGTACACCGGTGCCTGACCGAAGGTCCTCTCGAGACCACGCGACGCAGCCTGGACGAAGCGATCATCCAGCGGCGTCCGGCTCGGTCGTCCCCAGCCGAGGAGCGTCACGGTGACGTCGACGCCGGGCGGCGCGATCTCGTCGACGAAGGCCTTGAGCTTCTCGAAGATGTCCTCGGGCTCCTGGTCGGCAACGAGGCGCGTGCTCACCTTGGCGTGCGCGGTCGCCGGGATGATCGTCTTGGAGCCTTCGCCCTGGAAGCCGCCCCAGATCCCGTTGACGTCGAGCGTGGGGCGGATCGACTTGCGTTCCAGCGTCGTGTACCCCGATTCGCCGACGAGAGCCGGTGCCCCGGTCTCCTCGCGGAAAGCCTCCTCGTCGAACGGCAGCGCGGCCAGCGCCGCTCGCTCCGCCTCGGTCGCCTCGATGACGGTGTCGTAGAAGCCGGGGATCCGGATCCGACCGTCGGGGCCCTTGAGAGCCGCGATGATCTGGGCGAGGGCGACGGCCGGGTTGTGCACCGCACCGCCGTAACTCCCCGAGTGCAGGTCGATCGCCGCGAGGCGCACATCGATCTGTGCGTACATCAGCCCGCGGAGCGTGAGCGTGATGGCGGGGATGTTGCCCTCGAAGAAGCCGGTGTCGCTGATGATCGCCGCGTCTGCAGTGAGGCGCTCGCGGTTCGCGGTCAGCCACGGGTCGAGGTGGACGCTCGAGCTCTCCTCTTCGCCCTCGAATACGTACTTCACGTTGATGGGCAGCCGGTTGCGTGTCGCGAGGAGGGCCGCCGCCGCGGCCACGTGCGCGTGGATCTGGCCCTTGTCGTCGCCGGCGCCGCGACCGATGAGCCGGTTACCGTCGACCTGGGGCTCGAACGGCGGCGTGCGCCATTCATCGAGCGGATCGACGGGCTGCACGTCGTAGTGCCCGTAGACGATCACGGTCGGAGCGCCGGTCGCGTGAAGCCAGTCGCCGTAGACGATCGGGTGCCCGCCGGTGTCGCTGACCTCGACGTTCTCGACGCCGGCAGCGCGAAGCTCGTCGGCGAGCCATTCGGCAGCACGACGGACATCGGCCGCGTGGTCGGGCAGCGCCGAGATGCTCGGGATGCGGAGGAATGCCTTGAGCCGCTCGAGGCGCTCCTCGCGTCGCGGCTCGAGATAGTCCTCGATGGCGAGGTCCGTGGCGGCGTCGGCCGTGGCGGTGGGGTCGGTGTCGGGCATGGCCCGGAAGTCTATCGGCGGTGACCGCACAGCGTTGAGCCGGCGGTGGCCGGAATCGAACGAGCGGGCCGGACGACCGGCCCGCTCGTGTCGGGTACTGGGTAGGGACCCGGCGACTACGCCGGCTGCGGCTTCGGTTCCGGGATCGGCTGTCCGGGACCGACGACGGTCGGCACGCCACCTTCTGGCGCCTTCGGGGGCAGGTCCTGGAACATCGACTCGAACGTGTCGGCGTCGACGGTCTCCTCGGCGACGAGCTTCTCGGCGAGAGCGACGAGCCGGTCGCGGTGGGTCGTCAGGACCTCCGTCGCGCGCTCGTAGGCCTTGTCGATGATCGCCCGGACTTCCTCGTCGATCTGCTTGGCGACCTCGTCGCTGTAGTTCCGCTGCTCGCCGATCTCACGACCGAGGAACACCAGCTCGTCACGCTTCCCGAAGGACAGCGGGCCGAGCTTGTCGCTCATGCCGAACTCGGTGACCATGCGGCGCGCGAGGTCGGTCGCCTTCTCGATGTCGTTGCTGGCACCGGTCGTGGTATCACCGAAGATCAGCCGCTCTGCGACGTTCCCGCCGAGGAGACCGGCGATCTTGTCCTCGAACTCGGTCTTGGACTGCAGGGAGCGGTCCTCCTGCGGCAACGCCATCGTGTAGCCGAGGGCCATGCCGCGACTGATGATCGTGACCTTGCTCACCGGGTCGCACTTCGGAAGGATCCGCTGCACGACGGCATGTCCGCCCTCGTGGTAGGCGATGATCGCCTTCTCGGCGTCCGAGATGACCCGCGACTTTCGCTCCGGCCCGGCGACGATCCGCTCCAGGGCTTCCTGGAACTCGGACATGCCGATGACCTTCTTGTTGCGACGGGCCGACAGGATCGCGGCCTCGTTGACGAGGTTCGCGAGATCTGCGCCCGAGAAGCCCGGCGACTGGCGCGCGACGCCTTCGACGTCGACGCCCTTGTCGAGCGGCTTGCCCTTGGTATGCACGCGAAGGATCTCGACTCGCCCGCGCATGTCGGGCCGATCCAGGATGACCTGGCGATCGAAGCGGCCCGGGCGCAGCAGCGCCGGATCGAGGACGTCAGGCCGGTTGGTGGCGGCAACGACGATCACGTTCGTGTTCGTGTCGAAGCCGTCCATCTCGACAAGGATCTGGTTGAGGGTCTGCTCACGCTCATCATGCGAGCCGCCGAGGCCCGCGCCGCGCTGGCGGCCGACCGCGTCGATCTCGTCGACGAATACGATGCACGGCGAATTGCGCTTGGCCTGGTCGAACAGGTCACGGACACGGCTCGCGCCGACGCCCACGAACATCTCGACGAACTCGGAGCCCGAGATCGAGAAGAACGGCACGCCGGCCTCGCCGGCGACCGCGCGGGCCATGAGCGTCTTGCCGGTACCCGGAGGCCCGACGAGCAGCACGCCGCGCGGGATGCGCGCCCCGAGCGAGTTGAACTTCTCGGGGAACTTCAGGAACTCGACGACTTCCTGGAGCTCGGTCTTCGCCTCGTCGACGCCGGCGACGTCGGCGAAGGTCACCACCGTCTTGTTGCCGAGGAACATCCGGGCACGGCTCTTCCCGAAGGAGAGCGCCTGGTTATTGGTGCCCTGGGCCTGGCGCATCATGAAGAAGATGAAGCCGCCGATGATCAGGAGCGGCAGTACCGCAGTCAGCAGCAAGCCGAGCCACGATGTGTCCGGCGCCTGGTTGGCCGTGAAGATATCCGCGCCCAACTCGCGCTCGCCAGCGGCCTTCTGCATGTCGCCGAACACGTCGGTCAGCACGGTCGGCACGATGACCGTATAGGTCGTCTTGGGCGTTCCCTTCTTTTCGACGGTCAGGGTCGTCCCCTGCTGCGTGACCTTTTCGACCTGGTCGTTACGGACGTCGCTGAGGAACGCTGAGTAGCCCGTGGTGGTGGTCTGCTGGGATGTCGTGATCCACGTGAACAGCAACGCGGCGGTGCCGACGACGAGCACCAGCATCACGATGCCGTTGCGGAAGAACTTGGGGTTCAACGAGAAGCCTCCGGGTGAAGTGGCCGACGGCCGAGCGTCGCCACGTGCGGCGAGTATACCTGTGGGGACCTGACGGACCCCCTGCCAGAGGTCATGCTTCCATCATCCCTACGGACGGTCTCACCGACCGCATGGCGACGGCAGGTCATGTCAAGAAATCGATACGGAAGACGGAGGAGAGCGACGCGGCGCCGTGGGGACGCGGCTCGCCGCGAGACCGACAACGGGAGATTGGTAGCGGAGGGCGGATTCGAACCACCGACCAAGGGCTTATGAGTCCCCTGCTCTACCACTGAGCTACTCCGCCGTGGCCGGGCATTCTAGCGCCGACCTCGCGGGACCGCATCAGCCGCGCGACCCGCGCTCAGCGGCCGACCAGCGTGATCCCGACCATCCGGTGGTAGTTCGAGATGAACGTGTCGTGATGGATGACCCGGCCCGCTCCATCCCGTACCGTCCGAGTCACCGACACGTCCTTGCCATCGACCGGGTATTCGATGCGCTTACGCACACCGGGCGCGAGGGACGAGGTGTACTGCACCGAGTCGTAGCCGCGAACGACGTTCGAAACCGACGGGCGCGATAGCGTCGTCGATCGACCATTCGGCACGCTCCACAGCTCGAACCGGACGACGCCCGGCGAGGCCATGGACCGTATGAGGATGGGGTGCTTCGTGTCGTTCCGGAAGCGCATCGTCTGCGTGTCCGACACGGTCGCGTCGAGGCCCAGCGGATAGCGGGAGATGTAATACCAGTGCGGCCGCCGCGTCACGATGTCCAGCCCGCCCCGAAGCGCGGCGTTGAACAGCGTCGTCGACACGGAACAGATGCCGCCGGCGAGCGCGCGGCCCTCCACGGTGCGACCGCCGACGATCGCCGCACCGAGGCGGTACCCGGTCCGGAAACTGACCTCGCCAAGAGCACTCCAGAACTCGAATGTCTGGCCGGGTCGGATCACCGTGCCGTCCAGCCGGCGTGCGGGGACGGTGATGTTGGCGGCGAAACCGTTCCGGGCGCTCACCTGGTAGTAGGTCGTCCACGACCCGATCCGCTCGACCAACGGCGCCTTCTTGGTCGCCTCGCTCGTCGTCACCTCGGGGCCGACGGCCTTGGTCGCGACGTCCACCTTGGACGGCGTCTTCACGCCGGCGGCACGACCGTCGAGGACGGCCTGGATCGCGTCGATCGTCCCCTCGACGTCCAGTGCCCGCCCGGCGGACGAGGCGCTCACACCGAAGATGCGGCCGCCGCGGTCACGCAGGAAGTGCGCGTTCGTCGGCTTGACCGTCACGTGCTTCTTGACGTTCTTGAAGATTTTCGCCGCCTTCGACGTGTCGACGACGGGCGCGAGATCCGGGCCGCTGCCCTCGAAATGGATCCAGCGCCGGGGCTCGATCACCCACTTGCGCTTCCCGGCCTTGAGCGTGATGTCGTTCCCGAGCCGCCGGGCGAGCGAGATCGCCCGGGCGACATCGGCGTCGGACGTGATCGGGGCGAGGACCAGCGAGTCGGCCTCGTAGCGGATGACCGGCGGGGTCTCGGGGTCCAGCAAGGCCGTATCGATGAGCGACTTGACCCGCGACGTATCGACCTCGACACCGTCGCGCGATGGGATCGCCGTGAAGACGCCACGGCTCACCTGCGCGACCGCGTCGACCGCCGGCCGATGGCCGAGCACCTCGAACGCCGCCAGCTTGGCCGCCAGCGACGGCCGGTCGTAGTCGATCCGGATGGGGAATGTCGCCGGGCGCAGCGAACCCTGGATACCGGCGATCGCCTCCTCGAACCGCGTGCCGCCGCGACCGTGGCCGAGCGCATCCGCGAGCATCCCCTCCGTGTCGATGGCGCGGGCGACCTCGGCATACCGGATGACACCCGTCGTCCGCTCGGACACGAGCTGGATCTGGCCGTCCTCGAGCGCGCCGAGGGCGCGCACGATCACGTCGCGCGCTGCACTCTCGGACAATCCGCCGACCGCGACACCGCCGACGACGACGCCGGGCAGGACCTTGCCGCTGTAGTACTGGGCGACGGCGGAAAGACCGCCGACCACGAGCAGGACGCCGAACAACGCCGCGATGACGACGCGTCGGAGGACCTTCGCGAGATCGCGTCCCACGACGTTCGGTGTCGTCGCGACGGGCTGTGTGGCGGCCATCCGTGTTCACCCCGAGCGGACGTCGGGGCAGCCCCGTCGTCGGAGCAGGGACTCTACGACACGAGCGTGGCGGTGGGAAGAGCCAACAAGACCGGTTCGCGACAGGCCCGATAGGCCCCTCTGACTGTTGACGCTACTGAGCGAACGTGTCGCAGTCGTCCGGATTGCCGCTTCGATAGCCGGTCGTGAACCAGGCGGTCCGCTGTTCCGCTGAGCCGTGGGTCCAGCGCTCCGGGTCGATCCGCCCGGACGTCGACTCCTGGATCCGGTCATCCCCGACGGCAGCGGCGGCGCTCAGTGCCTCGTCGATGTCGCCCGGCTGCACGTCGCTGGCGGCCGAGTTGGCCCAGACGCCTGCCAGGCAGTCGGCCTGCAGCTCCTGTCGCACGGACAGGTCGTTCTGGCGGGACGGGTCCTGCTGTGCCATCGACTGGACCTGCTCGGAGATGCCGAGGACCGTCTGGATGTGATGGCCGAACTCGTGCGCGACGACATACGCCATGGCGAAGTCCCCGCCGCTCGCGCCGAAGCGAGACCGAAGCTCGTCGAAGAAGCCCAGGTCGAGGTAGACCTTCTGGTCGGCCGGGCAATAGAACGGCCCCGTCGCCGAGGAGGCCGGACCGCATGCGGAATCCGTCCCACCCTCGAACAGGACGAGCTTGGTCTCCGGGTAGTCCTTGCCGGACTCGCTGAACGTCGACGCCCAGAACGTCTGGATACTGTTCACGATGTAGCCCAGCTGCTCGTCCGTGTCGCTCTGCGGGTTCAGGGTCCCGCCAGGCTGGGCATTCCCGCCGCCACCGGACAGGCCGCCCAGACCCGGGATCGAGCCACCGCCGCCCAACACCCCGCTGAACAGCAGGAACAGGACGACGACCACGATGATGCTGCCGAGCCCGCCGCCGGCCCTGCCGCCCGGGATCGGGATCGGGATGCCGCCCCCGCCGCCGCCCGGGAACCCGATCGCGCCGCCGCCTTGACCGCGGCGATCCTCGATCTGGTCGAAGCCCGTATTCCGCTTCCATCGCATGGTGGGAAGCCCTCCTCGTCAACCGCCGCAGCATACGGGGAGTCCGGCGGGGGGAGCCTCGCGGTCCAGCCCGATCGCCTTGCAGACGCATCGTGCCCGCCGTGTAGCGTGCGCTCAGGCCACCTCGCGGAGCTGTCCGGTCGACACGTCGAACACGAGCCCGTGGACCGGCACCCGCCGCAGATATGGGTGTTCGCGCAGGATGGTCACCTGTCGGCGGACGTTCTCCTCGAGATCGGCGAATCCGCCGAACGCGATCCCGACGGCTTCCCGCGAGATGTCACTGCGCTCGGCGACCCGCTCGCGCAGCGCGTCTTCGTCGACGCCGTGCAGGCCGCACTTGGTGTGCTCGATGAGCACGATCTCCTGCGTGCCGAGCAGCTCGAGGCTGACGATCAGCGATCGGATCACGTCGTCGGTCACGAGGCCGCCGGCGTTCCGGATGATGTGCGCGTCGCCGGTCCGCAGACCGAGGGTCTCCTCGACGTCGAGGCGCGCATCCATGCACGCGACGACGACGAGCTTCGAGAGCGGCGCGGCCGTGAGCGCCGAGCGGTCGAACGCCTCGGTGTAGCGGCGATTCTCCGCCAGGAGACGCGCGTACTCGGCGCTGCGGTCCGCCTCGGTCATCGGTCGCGGGTCAGCTGCGCCGGTCGCTGTACATCTCGAGCAGCTCGCCGATCGTCAGCTGCCCGTACTGCGCGTCGAGGTTCTCGCTGGCGATCCGCCACATCGTACGGAGCGGCCGGGGACCCGATCGCTCAAGCTCCCCGAGCCGGACCGCCGCGAACCGCTCGATACCGGGGATGCGACGCAGGTCGTTGGCGAGCCGCTGCGCGGCGTCGTCGACCGTGGTCTCCCGGCTGATGGCCGCCGACTCGACGATCGGCGTCGAGCCCGGACGAGCCGGCGACGTCGTGCGTGCCGGCCTGGCCGGACCGGCGGCCGTGTCGGTCCGTGGCGTCGACCCCGTCGCGGCGCGGATGGCCTTGTCGGCCTGCTCGAGCGCGGCGTCGATCTGTTCCTGGCTCTCGAACCGTGGCGCCGCGCCCGCGACAGGTGTGGTCAGGTCGACCGAGGCTGGGGCTGGTCGCCCGGATGTCGCCGCAGGGCGGCGTTCGACAGGCGGCGTGGTCTCGACCGGTGCCGACGGCGTGCCGCTCGCTTGGGCCGTGCCGGTCGTCGGTCCGGTTCCCCGGCCCGTGCCGCCTCCACCGCTGCGTGGCGTCGACGAGCGCGTCCGGCCCCCTCCGCCGCCACCGCCGCCACCGCCGCCGGCGCCCCCGGCCCCGCCGTTCGCGGCACCCATCGCCTGGCTGAGCATCTGCGGGATGTCGATGCCGGTGAGGCCCTTCACGGTCGTGCCGGCCTCGGTCACCGTACGCGTCACGTTCCGGACGACATCGGACGCGCCGTCGTTCGAGAGCACGGTCAGGTTGTCGATGTTGCCCATGGGCTCGGCCGCCGCGCGGACGATATCCGGCAGCATCGACAGCACCGTCTGGATGATCGCCGCCTCGTTGAACTGGCGGTAGGCCTCCGCTCGAAGCGCGAGTGCCTTCGCCTCCGCTTCGCCCTTCGACAGGACGATGCCCGCCTCGGCATTGCCCTCCAGCGTGGTCTGCTTGGCGGTCGCCTCAGCGGTCACCTCGACGACGCGAGCCTGCGCTTCGCCCGCGAGCTTCACCCGCTCGGCATCGGCCTGCGCGGCAGCGATGCGTGCCTGCTTTTCGCCTTCCGCACGGCGCACCTGCGCTTCGGCTTCCGCCTCGGCGGGGCGGACCGTGCTCGTCAGGAGCTCCTTCTGGGTCCGCGCAGCGTCGAGCTCTGCCAGCTCGGTCTGCTTGCGTGTGACCTCCTGGGTCGCCTCGGCCTCCGCCAGTGGGCCGGCCTGCGCGGCACGGGCGTTGGCCGCGGCCGTCTGGGTCTCGGTCTCGGCACGCCGGAGCGAGACATCGCGGGCCGCGTTGATCTTGACCTGCTCGGCCTCGGCCTCCCGGACCGCAGCCTCCTGGTCGGCGGCCGCCTTGGCCATCCGCGCGTCGCGCTCCCGGCGGGCGGTCTCCTGCTGACCGATCAGCTCCATGTAGCCCGACTCGTCGCGGATCGCCTGGATCGTGAACGAATCGATCTGAAGGCCCGATGTCGCGAGGTCGCCCTTCGCCGCGTCCTGCACGGCCTGCTGGAACTTCTGACGGTCGAGGTTCAGCTCCTCGACGGTGAGCGTCCCGACGATCGACCGCAGCGAGCCCTCGAGGACATTCTTGACGATCGAGTCGACCTGTTCCTCGTGCGCCTCGAGGAAGCGCTCGGCAGCATTGCGGATGGACTCGTCGTCGGCGCCGATCTTGACGGTCGCGACGCCCTGGACCGCGACCTTGATGCCCTGCCGCGTCACGGCGTCGGCCAGGCTGACGTTGATCTGTCGGGCGGTCAGCTTGAGCTTGCCGACCTTGTGGACCAGTGGCAGGACGATGACGCCCCCGCCTCGGACCACCTTGAGGTTGCGCCGACCGTCGGGCCCGCGGTCGCGCTGGCCGGACACGATCAGCGCCTCGTTCGCGCCGGCGACCTTATAGCGGCTCCCGATGTACGACACGATCAGGACCGCGACGATGATGATCAGGAAGATCGGGATCACGCCGCTGCCGACGAAGTTCAGGATGTCACCCACCGTCGGAACCTCCCTCTTGTGCCGCGGTCGCCGCGGCCGTCGCTGGCTCGACGATGAGCCCCGAGCCGGCGATGCCGCTCACCCGAGCGACGGTGCCGACGCCGATATCGACCGATGAGGTCGCGCTGAACTCATGGGTCTGTCCCTCGGCCTTGACCAGCACGCTGCCATAGCGGCCGGCCGGGATGCTGACCTGGACGTACGCGTCGTGACCGACGAGATCGGACGTCGAGAAGGGCGGGGGCGCCTCGGCCCGTCGAAGCGCGCTGAAGATCACGTACGCGATGGCCAGGCCGACGAGACCGAACCCCACGCCCCAGATGGCGGCCTGACCGCCGTGCTCGTCGAGGACCTGCGTAGCGAACAGCCCGCCGACCCCGAACATCGACACGAATGACAGCAGCAGCGGCATGAGCGACACGCCACCGACGTCGAAATCGAAGATCGCCCCGAGGAGGTCATCGACGAGGACGGTGACGAGCAGCAGCCCTCCACCGATCAGCGCGCAGACGACGAAGATGAAGTCCTCGACCGGGATCTCGAACATCTGGCGCTCGGGCCTCCCCTCCTCCCGCCGCGAACGCGTCGGAGGGACAGGATAGCGAGCGCGGATACCGACTTGGAAGGAGGATGCGGATGCCGACGTTCAGAGAGTGGCTACGGACCCAACGCGATCGCGAGGACGCGATCGGCGATGTCGCCGAGCGGGTCGCGCGCGATGAGACGCTCACCGCCGACGACTACACGGGGATCCGCGAGCACCTCGTGGGCGGGAACACGGACGGGACTGCGATCGATGCGCTCGATGACGCACGCGCCGAGTACGAGCGATCGGACGACCCTCCGCAGCCACCGCCCGAACCGCTGTCGACGCACTGAGCGGCTGGCGCGTCTGATCGCTGCCAGATGCTCCTCACACGAGCCGTTGGCAGCGAAGACGCCGATGGGGTCGTAAGCGTGCATCCATATCCGCGCCATGCGGGGCGACACCGTCGTATGCACGTCCCGTGCGTACCGATGCACCGACCCTTGTCGCTGGCTCACCTCAGGAACATCTGACGGAGATCCGCCCTCGATGCCATCGGCGGCGCTTCGCGGGTGCGCCGCCTAGGAGCTCGGTCCGAATAGCACCGTGAGCCAGCGCTCGAGCGGCTCCACGTCGACCGCCTCGGAACCGAGTCGAACCGAAGCTGACCCCGGCGCATCGTCGGCAAGCGGCGGCGAATCGGGGGCGAGCGTGAAGGCGATCTCGTCGACGCCGCCCACGCCGTGGGCGCGCGCCTGCTGCTCGATGAACCGCTGTCGTCCGATCGCGTCGAGCTCCCGCTCCATCTGCGCGACTTCGAGGCTGAGTGTCGCGTTGCCGGTCGCGATCTGGTCGGCGCGAGTCGAGGCTTCGGACGCTTCAGCGACCTGACGTGCGAACGCCACCACGATCCAGGCCGCGAGCATCGCGCTCGCGATCATCGCCATCCGCCGGCGGGTCAGGCCGACGATGGGCAGCGTCGCCAGATCGACCGACGGTCGGGTGGGGTCGGCGGCGAGGGCAGGATCGAGCTCCGCGGCCCGAGGGTCGAGCGGCTCCGGATCGCTGGGGCGCGACATCGGCGGGAGCGTAGCTACGCGTAGCTGCGGTGTCAACCGACGCCGTGTGACAGCCAACCTGTCATCCGTGCGGTTGACGCTCCGTCTAGACTGCCTTCCATTCCGAACAGGTGTTCTGAAGTCGGAGACGCTCGCCGTATGCGAACCTATGCCCCCGCCGACGCTTCGACCGTGCTCGATCGCCTCCTCGAGGAGCCGTCGCTCGCCCGCGGTGTCGTCCATCACGAGGTGATCCCGGCGCGCTCAGCCACGTACGCGGACATGCCGTCGTGGCTCGACCCACGGATCGTCAAGGGTCTCGCGAGCCGGGGCATCGAACGGCTGTACACCCACCAGGCCGAGGCGATCGACGCCGTCCACGCCGGCGAGGACGTCGTCGTCGTCACGCCGACGGCGTCGGGCAAGACGCTGTGCTACGCGCTCCCGGCGCTGCAGTCGATCGCCCAGGACCCTGCCGCACGAGCCCTCTTCCTGTTCCCGACGAAGGCGCTGGGGCAGGACCAGGTCGCCGAATTCGGCGAGTTGGCCGCTTCAGCGGACCTGTCGATCATCACCTCGACCTACGACGGCGACACGCCGGCGCCGATCCGCTCGACGGTGCGCGCAGCCGGGCAGGTCGTCGTGACCAACCCGGACATGCTCCATTCGGCGATCCTCCCCCACCATACGAAGTGGTTCCAGCTGTTCGAGCAGCTGCAGCTCATCGTCATCGACGAGCTGCATACCTACCGTGGCGTGTTCGGCAGCCACGTCGCCAACGTCCTGCGCCGGTTGATGCGCATCTGCGCCCACTACGGCTCGAAGCCGGTGATCGTGTGCTGTTCGGCCACGATCGGGAACCCGGCCGAGCTCGCACAGATGCTCACAGGGCGTCCGGCACGGCTCGTCGATCGGAACGGCGCACCGGCCGGGGAGCGGCACGTCCTGCTGGTCGACCCGCCCGTCATGGAGCCAGCCAGCGGGGCGCGCGGGTCGGCGGAGACGCTCGCCCAGCGATGGGCGCTGCCGTTCCTGCGGGCCGGGAGCCAGACGATCGTCTTCGGCCGCTCGCGCGTATCGGTGGAGCTGCTGCTCACCGGGCTCCGGGAATCGCTCCGCGAGAGCTTCGGGCCTCGCAGCCGGGTCCGCGGGTATCGCGGCGGCTACCTCCCGACCGAGCGGCGCTCGATCGAACGCGGCCTGCGCGATGGCGAGATCCTCGGCGTCGTCTCCACCAATGCGCTCGAACTCGGCGTCGACATCGGGCGGCTCGATGTGTCGATCCTCGCCGGCTACCCCGGATCGGTCGCCGGCACCTGGCAGCAATTCGGCCGTGCCGGTCGGCGCCAGGGAACGAGCGTCTCGGTGCTCGTCGCGTCCGGCGCGCCGGTCGACCAGTACGTCATCCACCACCCGGAGTTCCTGCTCGACAACACGCCCGAGGAGGCACGGCTCGACCCGGACAACCTCCACGTCCTGTTGGCGCACCTGCGCGCCGCGACCTTCGAGCTGCCGTTCGAGCCGGGCGAAATCTTCGGTCCGGCGCCCGCCGACGACCTCCTGGCGTTCCTGGGCGAGGAGGGCCACGTCCGGCAGGCCACCGATGGGCGCTGGTATTGGTCGAGCGAGAACTTCCCGGCGTCCGAGATCTCGCTCCGGACCGCGGCACCGGAGAACGTCGTGATCATCGATACGACGCCGAACCGGCCGCGCGTCCTCGGCGAGGTCGACCTGTTCAGCGCGCAGGTGCTCGTCCACGAGCGGGCGATCTACATCCACGAGTCGGTCCAGTACTACGTCGACCGCCTGGAGTGGCGCGAGCGCAAGGCGTACGTCCATAAGATCGACGCCGACCACTACACGTACGCGAACCGCGCGGTCACGCTGAAGCCGCTCGAGGTGTTCGCGGAAGAACCTGCGACCGGCGGGCACCGCAAACACGGCGAGGTGATGGTCGCGAGCCTCGTCACGCTCTTCAAGAAGCTCAAGTTCCTGACCGACGAGAACGTCGGCTGGGGGCCGATCGACCTGCCGGAGCTCGAGCTCCAGACGACCGCCTACTGGTTGACCGCCGAGAAGGCACG